>NZ_ANBC01000207.1 GCF_000341125.1 Nocardiopsis lucentensis DSM 44048
CGGCGGAGGTGCTCGGCGTCATCCACCTCAAGGACACCGTCAAGCCCGGGATGAGGGAGCGGTTCGCCCAGCTGCGCGCCATGGGCATCCGCACGGTGATGGTCACCGGTGACAACCCGCGCACCGCGGAGGTCATCGCCGCGGAGGCGGGGGTGGACGACTTCCTCGCCGAGGCCAGGCCCGAGGACAAGCTCGCGCTGATCCGGCGCGAGCAGGCCGGGGGCGCGCTCGTCGCCATGACCGGTGACGGTACCAACGACGCTCCGGCGCTGGCCCAGGCCGACGTCGGTGTGGCGATGAACACCGGGACCCAGGCCGCCAAGGAGGCCGGGAACATGGTGGACCTGGACTCCGACCCGACCAAGCTCATCGAGATCGTGGAGATCGGCAAGCAGCTGCTCGTCACGCGCGGCGCCCTGACCACGTTCTCCATCGCCAACGACGTGGCCAAGTACTTCGCGATCATTCCCGCGATGTTCTCCGCGGTGCTGCCCGCGCTGGACCGGATCAACATCATGGGCCTGGCGTCGCCGGAGTCGGCGATCCTGTCCGCGGTGATCTTCAACGCCGTGATCATCGTCGCCCTGGTCCCGCTCTCCCTGCGCGGGGTCAGGTTCCGGCCCCGGAGCGCGGCGCGGATGCTCCGCCGCAACCTGCTGGTCTACGGGCTCGGCGGCCTGGTCGCCCCGTTCGTCGGCATCAAGCTCATCGACCTTCTCGTCTCCGCGATCGGGGTGTTCTGAGATGTTGCGCCAACTGACCGCCGGGCTCGGCGTGCTGACGGTGTTCACCTTGGTCACCGGGGTGGTCTACCCGTTGGTGGTCACCGGGATCGCCCAGGTGGTCCTCCCCTCCCAGGCCGACGGGTCGCTCGTCGAGCGCGAGGGGGAGGTGGTCGGGTCGTCGTGGATCGCCCAGGGCTTCACCGGGGAGGAGTACTTCCACCCGCGTCCCTCGGCGATCGACTACGCAGCCGAGGACAGCAACGGCAGCAACCTCGGACCCACCGACCCCGGGCTGCTCGACAGCATCGACGAGCGGGCCGCCGACTACCGTGCGGCCAACGGCCTGGCCGAGGACGCGGAGGTCCCGGTGGACGCCGTCACGGCCTCCGCCTCCGGACTGGACCCGCACATCTCGGTCGCCAACGCGCGGCTCCAGGCGGAGCGGGTCGCCGAGGCACGTGGACTGGACCCGGAGCGGGTCATGGACTTCGTGGACCTCCACACCTCCGGGCGCGCCCTCGGCTTCCTGGGGGAGCGCGGAGTCAACGTCCTGGAGCTCAACCTGGCCCTCGACGAGGCTTCGGCCTGATCACCGTCGGTGCCGTCGGACCCGTTCCGGCGGCACCGACGCGTACCATCGTCTGCGCACGAGGACCCGAAACGGACACCGAGGCGGTGATCCGGCAGGGGTGGAGGACTGATCACGCCATGGACACGGCGAACCGGATCCTGGTCGTCGACGACGACCCGCGGATCCGCAAGACCCTCGAGGTGAACCTGAGGGCACGCGGTTACACCGCCGACCTGGCGGGAACCGGTGAGGCCGCGCTGCGACTCGCGGCCCGGCACCACCCCGACCTCGTCCTGCTCGACCTGGGCCTGCCCGGCCTGGACGGGCTGGATGTCGTCCGTGGGCTCCGCGGCTGGTCGAGTGTGCCGATCGTCGTGCTGTCGGGACGCGACACCGAGGCGACCAAGGTGCGCGCCCTGGACCTGGGCGCTGACGACTACGTCATCAAACCGTTCGGCATGGACGAGCTGTTCGCCCGGGTCAGGGCGGCGATGCGGCGCTCCACACCACCGGAGGAACAGGCGGTGGTGGAGACCGCCGACTTCACGGTCGACCTGGCGACCAAGCAGGTCCTCCGGGCGGGCACGCGGGTCCGCCTGACCCCGCGGCAGTGGCACATCGTGGAGGTCCTCGCCCGGGAGGCCGGGCGCCTGGTCACCTACGAGCACCTGCTGCGCGAGGTGTGGGGTCCGGCCTACGGTCGCGAGACCAACTACCTGAGGGTCTTCATGACCCAGATCCGGCAGCGGCTGGGGCCCGACCCGCCGCGCCCGCGCTACTTCATCACCGACCCCGGTCTGGGGTACCGGTTCCTTCCCTCCGGAACGGCGAGCGGCGGCCTCGGCGGCGCGGAGGGCGCACGCGGAGGCCGGGAGTGATCACGCGGGGTCAGGGGCGCGTGGGGTCGCGCCTGTCCCGGCTGCGGTTGAGGGCGCGCAGACGGGCCGACCGCGCCCTCCGGGGGCTGTCCGGGTGGGCGAAGCCGCCCCAGCTGACGGCCGGGGCGTTCGCCTCGGCGATCCTGGTCGGCACGGTCCTGCTGTCACTGCCCGTCGCCACGGAGACGGGGGAGGCGCCCCCGTTCGTCACAGCGCTGTTCACCGCGACCTCCGCGGTGTGCGTGACCGGCCTGATCGTCGTGGACACACCCGTGTACTGGTCCACGTTCGGTGAGGTCGTGATCCTGGCACTGATCCAGGTCGGCGGCTTCGGCATCATGACGCTGGCCACGGTGCTGACCCTGGTGGTCGGCCGCAAACTCGGGCTGCGCATGGCCGTGCGCGCCAGGTCGGAGGCCAAGGCGCTGACCCTGGGGGACGTACGCCAGTTGGTGACGGGTGTCCTCCTGGTGACGGTCGTAGCGGAGTCGATCCTCGCGGCGGTCCTCTGGCTGCGCTGGTGGCTCGGCTACGGGGAGCCCGTGGGCCACGCCCTCTACCTCGGGGTGTTCCACGCGGTCTCGGCCTTCAACAACGCCGGGTTCGCCCTGTTCTCCGACAGCCTCGAAGGGTTCGTGGCGGACCCGTGGATCAGCGTTCCCGTGGCGCTCGCGGTCATCGCGGGCGGCCTGGGCTTCCCCGTGTGGGTGGAGCTGTGGTGGTTCACCCGTCGAAGGCGCAAGGCCTACCGGTGGTCCCTGCACGCCAGGATCACCCTGACCACCACCGCCGTGCTGCTGGTGGTCGGGTTCGTCGCCTTCCTCGCCCTGGAGTGGAACAACCCCGCCACCATGGGCGGGCTCGACCTGCGGGGCAGGATCCTCGCGGCGTTCTTCCAGGCGGTCATGCCGCGCACGGCCGGGTTCAACAGCCTCCCGTTCGGCGAGATGAACACCTCGACCCTGCTCGTCACCGACATCCTGATGTTCGTCGGCGGCGGCAGCGCCGGTACCGCGGGCGGGATCAAGGTGACCACCTTCGCCCTGCTGGCCTTCGTGATCTACGCGAACGTGCGCGGTGAGCCGAGCGTCCACGTGGCCGACCGCCGCCTCGCCTCGGGGGTCGCCTCGCAGGCCACCACCGTGGTCCTGCTCGCCGTCGGCCTGGTCATGACCTCGACCCTGGCGCTGATGATCATGACCCCGTTCACCCTCGACCAGATTCTGTTCGAGGTGACCTCGGCCTTCGGCACGGTCGGCCTCTCGACGGGCATCACGGGACAGCTGACGGCTCCCGGGGAAGTGCTCATCGTCTTCCTGATGTTCGTGGGCAGGATCGGCCCGATCACCCTGGCCTCGGCGCTCGCGCTGCGTCGGCGCGCGCGTCGCTACGAACTCCCCGAGGAACGCCCGATCGTCGGTTAGGCGGTGTCGGCCGCGGTCGTCCACAGGTGCCGTTCGGGTCCGTTGACCCCCATACCTCCCGGTCGGTATTTTGCGTTCCGGCGCGGCCCCGATCCGTGCCGAGAGGAGACCCGCGTTTCATGAGCGACCACATCCCCGGGGACACGGTGAGCACCGGCGACGCCCGCCGTGCCTGGCAGTCCCTGGAGCCCTACCACTCCATGATCTACTTCTCGCCGGAGGCCACCGCGGCCTACGAGGAGCTGGGTCTGAAGGCTTGGGCGGCCTACTTCGGCCCGCGCGCCGCCGCGATGGGCCCGGTGTCGGCCGAGGTCGTGGCCGCCACCTTCTACAACTTCAACCCCGAGATCGTCCGCTCGACCGTCCCCCAGGTGTGGGAGCTCGCCGCGCCCGAACGGATCCTCGCCGCTCGCCACGCCGCCGCGGACGCCACCCTGCGCCGCGTCCTGGGTGACACCGTCGACTCGCCGGAACTCGCCCGCGCGGCCGAACTCGCCCGCCGCGCGGCCGCTGCGGTGGCCGACGACGTCGCCGGTCGCCCGCTCTACGCCGCCCACGCCGCCCTGCCCTGGCCGGAGGAACCGCACATGGTCCTGTGGCACGCGCAGACCCGGCTGCGCGAGTACCGCGGCGACGGTCACGTCGCCGCCCTGGCACTGGCGGGCCTGAGCGGGTTGGAGGCCCTGATCACGCACGTGGTGGCCGGAAACGCCCTGCCCACGAAGCTGTTGAAGACCACCAGGGCGTGGTCGGACGAGGAGTGGGACCGGGCCACGGAGCGACTGCGCGAAAAGGGGTGGATCACCGACGAGTCCGATCCCGCGCTGACCCCCGAGGGGCGGCGGCGCAGGGACGAGATCGAGGAAGCCACGGACCGGTCGGCCCGGGCGCCCTACGCGGTCCTGGGCTCGGACGGTTGCGCGGAGCTGGCCGAACTCGGCGCGCCGCTGTCACGGCCGCTGATCGAGGAGCTCATGCCCTGGAGGGCGTCCAAGCGTTCCTGAGCGCCCAGGACCGGCCGGACGGCGCGCGACGCCGTCCGGCCGGTTCACTGCTCGAGGTCGGTCTTCCTCTGGAAGTACTCCTCACGGGAGATCTCGCCCGTGGCGTAGAGCCTCCGGAGTTCGGCCAGTGCGGGGTCCGTCGCCGACGGGCCCGGCGCGGCCGCGCCCCGGGAGCCTCCCGACCGGCTCAGCCAGACCGCGAGCGCCACCACGAGGGCGATGAGGAGGAGGGCGCCGAGAACCCACGCGCCCATCGCCCAACCGCCCATCAGCCACGGGTTCATCATTCCCGGACCCATCGGCCACGGATGTCCTCCCCAGCCATCCCCGTTCGCGGGGACGGACAGCAGAATCTGCCACATGATGGCTCCTCACTCCGTCCGGGTGCGTCCACCAGGAGGAACTCCCCCTCCACGCTACTCCCGGGCGCGCGGTCGGCCCAGGGCGCTCCCGGCCGCGGAGACGACGAGGGGCACGCTCCGGAGGGGTCCGGAAAGCGCGCCCGAGGAACGTCACGACAAAGCTCAGCCGCCGAAGACGGGGTAGTGGTCGGAGTAGTCCTCGTAGGTGTAGGACCGGCCCCACGACCAGACCGTCCACGGTTCGCTGTGCACGTCGCGCGTTTCGTTGACGTAGGACGCGGGCGCGGCGGAGTTGCGGATCGGCAGCACGTGGTCGAGGTGCTCCGACGGCCAGTCCGGGTAGTTGTAGCGGGCGATGGAGTTGGTCTCGGTGTCCCAGGAGTAGGGGGCGCCCGCGTGGGTCGGCTCGACGGCGTCGAGCCGCTTGAGGGCCTGCTCCCACTCCTGGCCGCCGCCGACGATGTTCAGGTCACCGGCGAGGTAGACGGGTTCGTCGTCGGGGACGGTGGCGTCGACGAAGTCGCGGATCTGGCCCAGTTGGTGGGTGCGGATCTCCTCGTCCTCACCGTCGGAGCAGGCGCTGTCCTCCGACTGCATGTGGGTGCCCAGGACGTGCAGGGGGCCGTCGGGGGCGTCGAGCTCCACGTAGGCGAAGCCCTTGTTGGCGAACCAGTCGGAGCCGCAGGCGCGGGTGAAGATGTGCTGCTCCCGCCGGGTGATCGGCCACGTGCTGTGGATGCTCACACCGCCGTTGGTCGTCGTGTAGGAGCGGTAGCCGGAGGTTTCGTCCCAGCCGTCGCGCGAGCGGCCGACCACGGGGGTGCCGTGCGGGTACTCCTCGGAGATCCCCTCGCGCAGGATCGCGGCCGAGGAGTTGTCGAACAGCTCCTGGAGCACCACGACGTCCTGGCCGGAGACGATGCCGTCCTGGACGATCAGGTCGGCGCGGATCGACTGGCCCCAGTTGGGGTAGAGCGCGGTGGGCAGCAGGTAGGCGTTGTAGGTGGTGATGCGGGGTGTCCGTCCGTCGTCGGCTGAGGCGGGGACGGCCGCGACGAGGAGGGGGATGAGTGCGGCGAGAATCATGGGGGCAATTCGTCTGTACACGAGGGCACAGCCTGACCATCCCAGAACGCTAACCGGGCACCAGTGGGTTACTTGTCGGTAGCGAAAGCGTGGCCGTTGGACCCCCGTGACCCGTCCCTTCACCATGGGTGCGAGCGTGGTGCCCCTGAGTCCACGCCGGCCGCCGCCGAGGACGGGCCGCGCACCGGCACTCGGAGCCGGTGCCGTCGACGGCGAGGGTAAAGGCCGCTCCCCAAAAGGACAATTCGCGCGGTCGTTCGGCGTTCGGCGCCTTGAGGTGGGCGACTGTCGAGGTACCCGTCGATCACCGATGACCCCGCACCTACGCCCGGAACATCAGCCCGCCCGACGGTACCCGCCCGGAAGGAACGGCCATGACACGGATCAGACCGACCACGGAGGACGGCCGGGCCCAAGGACCCCGTGCGCCGCGCCCCGGGCGGTGGCGGAGCAGCGGCGGCGCGCTGTTGCTCGCCGGCGTCGCTGTGGTCGCCCTGGGCGCCTTCGCCTCCGGGGTGGGGGCCGCGCCCGTACCCGCCGACCCCGCGCAGGAGGCGGACACCGTGGCGACGGGCCGCTGGTGGTCGATCCTGCCGCCCCTCCTGGCGATCGGCCTCGCGCTCGCGACCAGGCAGATCCTGCCCGCCCTGTTCGCGGGTATCTGGCTGGGAGCGTGGCTCCTGGAGGGGCTGTCCCCGGCCGGCCTGCTGACCTCACTGCTCGACTCGGCGGGCGTGTACGCCGTCGAGGCGCTCGCCGACCCCGATCACGTGATGATCGTGGTGTTCACGCTGATGATCGGTGGCCTGGTGGGGGTGATCCGCAAGAACGGCGGCACCGACGGGATCGTGCGCGCGGTGACCCGGTGGGCCGGTACCCCGCGCGGGGGCCAGACCGTCACCGCGGGCCTGGGCGTGGCCGTCTTCTTCGACGACTACGCCAACACGCTGGTGGTCGGTAACACGATGCGCCCGATCCTGGACCGGCTGAACGTGTCGCGGGAGAAGCTCGCCTACATCGTCGACTCCACGGCGGCGCCGGTGGCGACACTCGCGCTGCTGTCGACCTGGATCGGCTTCCAGGTGGTGCTGATCGACGACGCCGTCGCCGGGACGGGCCTGGCCATGAACGGCTTCGCGGTCTTCGTCGAGTCGCTGCGGTACGCGCTGTACCCGATCCTGGCGATCGTGTTCGTCTTCGCGGTCGCGCTGACGGGCCGCGACTTCGGTCCGATGCTGGCCGCCGAGCGCCGGGCGCGCTCCACGGGGGAGGTCCTGCGCGAGGGATCCCACCTGGGCGTCGGAGGGGAGGCGGACGAACTGGCCCCGGCCGAGGAGACGCCGCGCAGGCTGGTCAACGCCCTGGTCCCGATCCTGGTCCTGGTCGTCACCACGGTGGTCGGACTGCTCGCCACCGGGGAGGGCGACACCGTCATCGAGATCGTGGGGGCCGGCGACCCGTTCTCGTCGCTGCTGTGGGGGTCGCTCCTGGGACTGGTCGTGGCGGCCGCGATGAGCATGGGGCAGCGGATCCTGACCATGGGCGAGATCGTCGACGCGTGGTTCGCGGGTCTCAAGTGCGTGCTGTACGTGGTCATCATCCTGACCCTGGCCTGGGCTCTGTCCGACCTCACCGCCCGGCTGGGCACCGCGGAGTTCATCGCGGGCGCGCTCGGTGAGGCGATCCCGCTGTTCCTCCTCCCGGCCCTGCTGTTCGTGATCGCCGCGGCGGTGGCCTTCGCCACCGGGACGAGCTGGGGGACGATGGGCATCCTGACGCCGCTCGCGGTCCCGCTGGCCTGGGCCGCCCTGGAGGCGCGGGGGCTGGCCGCGCCCGACGGCCACCCCATCCTGTTCGCCGCCGTCTCGACCATCCTCGCGGGGTCGGTGTGGGGCGATCACTGCTCGCCGATCTCCGACACCACGGTCATCTCCTCCCTGGCGTCCCAGTGCGACGTCATCGACCACGTACGCACGCAGCTGCCGTACGCCCTGACCGTGGCCGGGGTGGTGCTCGTGCTGGGGCTGCTCCCGATCGGTCTCGGTCTGCCCTGGTGGGCGGCGCTGGTTCTGTGCGCGGTGGTCGCCGTGGTCGGGCTGAGGTTCCTGGGGCGGAAGGTGGAGTGAAACGACGAGACGACCCGGCGAGCGCGTTCACGCGCGAACAGGGTCGTTCCGGAGCGGAGTGGACCCTGGGCAAGCCAACGACAACCTCTGGGGCGAAGCCCCGCGTTGCGAGAGAGTGCCCCGCCCACCTCGTCGATCTGCGCGACCTCAACCGCAGGGGGTAGCTCGGGGGGTTCGGGGGGGTCTCCCCCCGGTAAACACGACGGACGACCCGGCGAGGGGGCCGAAGGCCCCCGAGCAGGGTCGTCCTGAGTCCGTGGGCGATACAGGATTCGAACCTGTGACCTCTACCGTGTCAAGGTAGCGCTCTAACCAACTGAGCTAACCGCCCTCATCTGGAGGATGAGATCCATGGAGCCGGAGACGGGAATCGAACCCGTGTGCAGGGATTTGCAGTCCCTTACCTAAGCCACTCGGACACTCCGGCAAGGAAGGGCACGAGGGCCTGCTCCGACCCGTGCGGGCCTCCTCGAGCGGACGACGGGATTCGAACCCGCGACCCTCACCTTGGCAAGGTGATGCTCTACCAGCTGAGCCACGTCCGCGTGTGATCCGGGCTCGGCCCGGATCGGTGTGGTCCACTCCGGGAGGGAACCACACCTTTTCCGAGCGGACGACGGGATTCGAACCCGCGACCCTCACCTTGGCAAGGTGATGCTCTACCAGCTGAGCCACGTCCGCGTGTGATCCGGGCTCGGCCCGGATCGGTGTGGTCCACTCCGGGAGGGAACCACACCTTTTCCGAGCGGACGACGGGATTCGAACCCGCGACCCTCACCTTGGCAAGGTGATGCTCTACCAGCTGAGCCACGTCCGCGTGTGATCCGGGCTCGGCCCGGATCGGTGTGGTCCACTCCGGGAGGGAACCACACCTTTTCCGAGCGGACGACGGGATTCGAACCCGCGACCCTCACCTTGGCAAGGTGATGCTCTACCAGCTGAGCCACGTCCGCGTGTGATCCGGGCTCGGCCCGGATCGGTGTGGTCCACTCCGGGAGGGAACCACACCTTTTCCGAGCGGACGACGGGATTCGAACCCGCGACCCTCACCTTGGCAAGGTGATGCTCTACCAGCTGAGCCACGTCCGCGTGTGATCCGGGCTCGGCCCGGATCGGTGTGGTCCACTCCGGGAGGGAACCACACCTTTTCCGAGCGGACGACGGGATTCGAACCCGCGACCCTCACCTTGGCAAGGTGATGCTCTACCAGCTGAGCCACGTCCGCGTGTGATCCGGGCTCGGCCCGGATCGGTGTGGTCCACTCCGGGAGGGAACCACACCTTTTCCGAGCGGACGACGGGATTCGAACCCGCGACCCTCACCTTGGCAAGGTGATGCTCTACCAGCTGAGCCACGTCCGCGCGGCGAGTCCTTCCGGTCCGACCGGTCCTGCCGGCCGCCCCGCTCGCTGCGTTAAGAACTGTAGCGGATTCCTGGCCAAGCGCGAAATCGGCTTTCTCCGGGCGTGCTACCGCTCCCCCCGCGGCAGGCCTCGCACCCGCGGCCCGCCCCGGTCGGCCCGCCCGGATGACGCTCCCTACCTACTTCTCTACGTGCGCGGGGGTGGACGGCATGTCCGGGCGTGGCGGCGCCGAGAGGTATTGGCCGACCCTCTCGATCACCTTGTTCATCTCGTAGGCGATGAGGCCGACGTCGCTGTCGGCGTCCGACATCAGTGCCATGCAGGCGCCCTCGCCCGCCGCGGCCACGAACAGGAAGGCGCGGTCCATCTCGATGATGCTCTGGCGGATCCCGCCCGCGGAGAACTGCTTGCTCGCTCCGCCCGCGAGGCTGTGCAGCCCCGAGGCGATCGCGGACAGGTGTTCGGCGGCCGGGCGTTCCAGCCCGCTGGAGGTGGCCATGAGGAGTCCGTCGGTGGACAGGACGATGGCGTGCTGCGTACCGGAGGCGCGGGTGAGGAGGTCGTCCAGCAGCCAGCTGAGTTCTCCACGTGCAGTGCTCGGTGGGGTCATGGCTCTCTTTTGCTCTGTCAGTCGGTCGGGCGTGAGGGGACTCGCGCGCGGTGCGCGGCTGTCCCGCCCTGTGGGGGTGGCGGTCGACAGCGTGCACCGGTCCCGCATAAGCGTTGCCCAGATGATAGTCATTCGTAACTTATCTGTCCGGTCCGTTGGCCGTGACCGGGGTGGTCCGGAGGCGGGAGCCGGTCCCGTGACCAGTCGTGATGCCGTGTGAACAGCGAATCAGAAAGCAGACCGGCGGCCGGTGCCGGACACGGGGCTTGCCA
>NZ_ANBC01000208.1 GCF_000341125.1 Nocardiopsis lucentensis DSM 44048
CGCGTCCCAGGTCGGACGGGGGTGGCAGGATCGACGGTGTGTCATCGCCCGAGGGGGCACGACAGGACTTGGGGGTTGGGATGAAGGTGTGGATCGCCGGGGCCGGTTTCGGCCGTGGCACGGTCGTGGATGAGGGCGAGGCGCTCATCCCCGTGTTCGACCACGGCATCACGGTCGGCGACGGTGTCTTCGAGACGGTGCGGGCCCGGGAGGGGCGCCCGTTCGCGCTCACGCGGCACCTGCGCAGGCTCGCCCGCTCCGCCACCGGCCTCGGCCTGGCCGAACCCGATCTGGACCTGATCGCCGACGGAGTGGCCCTGGTGCTGGCGGCCAACCCCGAGATCGCCGACGCGCGCGTGCGGATCACCGTCACCGACGGCGCCGGGCCGCTGGGGTCGGACCGCCTGTCGGGAGAGCAGACGGCGATCGTGGCCGTCAGCCCGTTCCCGACGATCGCGCCCACGGCCGAGGTCGCCCTGTCGCCTTGGCCGCGCAACGAGTTCGGTGCGCTGGCGGGCCTCAAGACCACCTCCTACGCCGACAACGTGCGCGCGCTCGCGCACGCGAGGGCGAGAGGCGCCTCCGAGTCCGTCTTTCGCAATGTGAGCGGCAACCTCTGCGAAGGCACCGGGAGCAACGTTTTCGTGGTGCTGGACGGCAGGCTGGTCACCCCGCCGCTGTCGGCCGGGCCGCTGGCGGGTATCACCCGGGAACTCGTCCTGGAGTGGTTCGGCGGTGAGGAGGAGGACGTACCCATGGAACGCCTCCCCGAGGTCTCGGAGGCCTTCCTGACGTCGACCGGGCGCGACGTCCAGGCGATCCTGCGCATCGACGGGCGGGAGGTCTCCGCGGGGCCGGGTCCGGTCACCGTGAAGGCGGCCGCGGTGTTCGCCGAGCGGGCCGCGGCCCTCATCGACCCCTGAGCGGTTCCGGGAAGGCCACCGGAGGCCTGAGGACACGACTGGGGGACGGCGCCGTCGGGCGCCGTCCCCCAGTCGTGTCCGTGCGGGTGGGTCAGGGGTTCAGGTGTTGCTGGATCTCCTCGTCCAGGTCCACGAACGTGGGCTCCTGGCCGGCGGGCACGATCTCGTACGTGCGGTGCAGGAACTCGGCCAGCGGCGAGACCTGGGTGTCGAACTCGGCCTGCCCGAAGGGGGAGGAGAGCGAGATGCTCACGGTACGGTCCCCGTTGTCGTCCTTGGAGGGCCACACGCGGACGTCGCCCTCGCCCACCGGGCGCACGATGCCGACGGTGAGGAGTTCGCGGGCGAAGATCCACTCGACGGGGTCGTCCTCGCCGGTGTGGAAGGCGACCCGAATCGCGTACGGGTCATTCGAGCTGTAGTCGAGTCGCGCGACCAGGGGCACCGAGGTGCGTTCGGGGACCACGAGCCGCAGGCCCAGCTCGGCGGTGGCAGTGGTGTCGCTACTGTTCATGTTCGCCAAACCTTTTCTCGTCCGGCCCTGCTGTTGCGGCGCGGGTCGGTTGCCGTCTCACTCGCTCCAACGCGGCCGTCCGCGGACTATGACGTGAGTACGGAGACTTTCTTGGTCGGGTGGGACCGGAGACCGCGCTGTCCGCTCCTCGGGGCCAGCGTGCCGCATGGCGGCTTCCCGATCCTTCGTCACTGTAATGACCAGGGGAAACCAAAGATTTCCCAATGTCGGGTGGCCCACGTCACGCCAGGGTAATGAGATGGGGGTCCCCGCGGGTTCCGCGGGGGCCGGATCTCCTTCTCAGAGCGGGGATCCGGGCCACATCTTGGCAGGACCGGGCGGGCTTCCGGGGTGAAATGTGGCCTCTGTCACACACCCGAGATCCCGGGGGTGCGGACGGGTGCGCGGACCACCCCCGAAGATGCGCTAGAGTCTTTGTTGTCCGGCCGACAGGGCGGACGGGGCAACAACTCAAGGGCGATTAGCTCAGTTGGCTAGAGCGCGTCGTTCACACCGACGAGGTCACTGGTTCGAGTCCAGTATCGCCCACATGAGGAAGGGGCCGGCTCCGTGGAAACGGGGCCGGCCCCTTCGTCGTCCGCGATCCGCGCGGCCGCGGCTCCCGCGCCCCGGCCGGGCGGGAGGGCCGGAAGGGACGGCGGACCCACGCGCAGGGCGTTCCGGGTGCCCCTAGTCGGGGTCGGGGGTGGTGAGGCCCCTCCTGGCGGCCCTGCGGGCGCGGAGGCGGCTCAGGAGGTCGTCCTTGAGGCGGTTGCCCAACCGCTCCGCGCGGCGGAACCACGTGCGCGCGGGGCGGAGGAGCCGGCGGGCCCAGTGGAACTCCGAGCTCAGGATGAACAGGCCGAGGACGACCGAGGCCGCTCCGGGGCCGGGGAACACCATCATCACGAGACCGGCCACGATGACGAGGACCGCCACCGTGGTGACCACCACGCGCCAGGTCAGGTGGAGAGCCGGATGCGAGTGCATGCGTCGGCGAAAGAGTCGGAACCGCGCCCGCAGCCGCCGCCATCGGCGAACACGAGCAGAAGAGGGGGATGTCTCCGGGGCCGGCGGACCTTGGGAAGGGCTCGGTGACATGCGCTCACAGTATTCGGTCGGAACGAGTGGGCGGATTCGGGTCGGGCTGGGGGCGATCGGATGTCAGCTGATTGTCACCGATCTCAGTGAGTTGATCAATGCTCCACGGTGGGGGAGCCAGTGATCCCGGGAATACCGTGACGATCCATGACAGATTCGGTGGGGATCGGTGATGCTGCTCCTTCCTCCTCCTTCGTAGGGGTGTGTCCGGGGACCATCCCGCGTATCCGAAATCATGCGACCGAATCGAGGGTCGTGACCGCCCCTCGGCCTGTGGACAACGCGAAGCGGTGCGTACGCGAAGCCGATACCATCGGACGCGAAACGCCTGGCCGCCCGCACGCGGCGGCCCCGGCGCCGACCACGAACCACACATCCCTAGGAGTCACCGTGTCCGCCGCGCCTGAGCTGCACATCACCCTCGCCGGAACCCCGCGTGCGGTGGCGGCCACGACCACGGCGGGTCAGGCCCTGGAAGCCGACGGCAGGACCGTGATCGCGGCGATGGTCAACGGTGAGCCGCGCGATCTCGACCGCGAGCTGGCCGACGGCGACGTGGTCGAGCCGATCGCCATCGACTCCGAGGAGGGGCGGGCGATCCTCCGCCACTCCACCGCCCACGTCCTCGCCCAGGCGGTCCAGGAGCTCTTCCCCGAGGCCAAGCTGGGCATCGGCCCGCCCGTGGAGAACGGTTTCTACTACGACTTCGACGTCGCCGAGCCGTTCACCCCCGCTGACCTGAAGAGCATCGAGAAGAAGATGCAGCAGATCATCAAGCAGGGGCAGCGTTTCGACCGCCGGGTCGTCTCCGATGAGGAGGCCCGCGCCGAACTGGCCACCCAGCCGTACAAGCTCGAGCTCATCGGCATCAAGGGCAGCGACGCGGCCGAGGCCGCCGAGGGCGCCGGCGTCGAGGTCGGCGCGGGTGAGCTGACCATCTACGACAACATCCATCCGCGCACCGGTGAGCAGTGCTGGAAGGATCTGTGCCGGGGGCCGCACCTGCCCACCACCAAGGTCATCCCGGCCTTCAAGCTCATGCGCACCGCCGCCGCCTACTGGCGGGGCAAGGAGACCAACCCGCAGCTGCAGCGCGTGTACGGCACCGCGTGGGAGAACAAGGACGCCCTCAAGGCCTACCTGACCTTCCTGGAGGAGGCGGAGAAGCGCGACCACCGCAAACTCGGCTCGGAGCTGGACCTGTTCTCCATCCCCGACGAGATCGGCTCCGGTCTCGCCGTCTTCCACCCCAAGGGCGGGATCATCCGCCGTGTGATGGAGGACTACTCGCGCAAGCGGCACGAGGAGGGCGACTACGAGTTCGTCTACTCCCCGCACGCCACCAAGAGCACCCTGTTCGAGAAGTCGGGGCACCTGGACTGGTACGCGGACGGCATGTACCCCCCCATGCAGCTCGACGGCGGTCAGGACTACTACCTGAAGCCGATGAACTGCCCGATGCACAACCTGATCTTCGACGCGCGCGGGCGCTCCTACCGTGAGCTGCCGCTGCGCCTGTTCGAGTTCGGCACCGTGTACCGGTACGAGAAGTCCGGCGTGGTGCACGGCCTCACCCGAGCCCGGGGGTTCACCCAGGACGACGCGCACATCTACTGCACCAAGGAGCAGATGGCGGACGAGCTCGACTCGCTGCTGACCTTCGTGCTGGACCTGCTGCGCGACTACGGGCTCGACGACTTCTACCTGGAGCTGTCCACCAAGGACCCGGAGAAGTACATCGGCGACGACCACGTGTGGGCGGAGGCCACCGACACCCTGCGCCAGGCCGCGGAGAAGCAGGGTCTGGAGCTGGTCATGGACCCGGGCGGGGCCGCGTTCTACGGTCCCAAGATCTCGGTGCAGGCCAAGGACGCCATCGGGCGCACCTGGCAGATGTCCACGATTCAGCTGGACTTCAACCTGCCGGAGCGCTTCGACCTGGAGTACACCGCCGCGGACGGTTCCCGCCAGCGCCCGGTGATGATCCACCGTGCCCTGTTCGGCTCCATCGAGCGGTTCTTCGCCGTCCTCCTGGAGCACTACGCGGGCGCCTTCCCGGCGTGGCTGGCCCCGGTCCAGGCCGTCGGCATCCCGATCGCCGACGAGCACGTTCCCTATCTGCGCGAGATCGAGGCCAAGCTGCGGGCCGAGGGCATCCGGGTCGAGGTGGACGCCAGCGACGACCGGATGCAGAAGAAGATCCGCAACGCCCAGAAGCAGAAGGTGCCCTTCATGCTGCTGGCCGGTGACGAGGACATCAGCAAGAACGCGGTGTCGTTCCGTTACCGGGACGGGTCGCAGAACAACGGGGTGCCGATCGACGAGGCGGTGGCCGAGATCGTGGCCGCCGTACGCGAGCGCCGCTGACCCACACACGAGAGCGCCCATCCGGACGTCCGGATGGGCGCTCGTCGTATCCGCGGAACACGTCCCGGACGCGCCCCGTGCCGCGAGTGGGCCGCCAACCGACGATTGCCAGAGGACATCGTGCCCGAGGTTTCGGGGCGGGGGTTGGCCGCCGCACCCGGGACGGGGCGGTGGGTCAGCGCTCGCTTCGGGGCGCCGGCGGCTCGTCGTCCTTGAAGAGCTCCTCACGCGAGATCCGGGCCGTGGCGTTGGGGTCCGGCGCGGTCCGCTCCTCGTCGTCGTCCTTGAAGAGCTCCGCCCGGGAGATACTGTGCGTGGCGTTGGGGTCGCTCATGGGGATGATACTCCTTGTGCGTTGGGGCAAGCCGGATTTTATCTTGCCTTCACACCTGGCACGGCATGTTCCGTCCCACGTACACACGGTTGTGACTGCCCCCCTCCCCGGAGGAAGGGGATTCTCAGCGTGTCTTAGCGAGGAACCCCGGGGCTTCAGCCCCGGGAGGAATCGCCCCCAAGACTAGGTAGAGCGCCGCTCGATCCCCGGAGCACCGGGACCGGGACGTTTCTGGTTCTCGATGTACTCCCGCACGATCGACAGCGGCGCCCCACCACACGAGCCGACGAAGTAGGACGGCGACCAGAAGTGTCCGTGCATGCGGGCACGGTTGACCCGTCCGGTGAACTCCTGACGAAGCCTGCGAGCGGACACACCCTTGAGCGAGCCGACCAGGCGAGACAACGCGACCTTGGGCGGGTAGTGCACCAACAGGTGGACGTGGTCGGTCTCGCCGTTGAACTCGCGCAGCTCCGCCCCGAAGTCGGCACACACCTCGCGCATGATCTCCTCGCATCGGGTGAGCATGGCGTCGTCGAACACACCCCGGCGGTACTTCGGTGTGAAGACCAAGTGTGCGTGGAGGTTATAGACGACGCTTCTTCCCCTGCGTACGTCGGGGTCTGGTTCCCATCGCGGTGACATAGATCAATGCTACGATGCGGTGGTGTCCACGATCGTCGTGCAGCTCAAACTCACGCCTTCGCCCGAACAGGCGGCGGCGCTTGAGGCAACCCTGCACACGGTCAACGAGCAGGCCAACCGTGTTTCCCGGATCGCCCACAGCGAAGGTGCCCACCGCAACTACGCGCTGCGCAAGCTCGTCTACGCCGACGTGCGCGCGGCCGGTGTCGGATCCCAAGCGGCACAGCATGTCGTAAAGAAGGTCGCCGACGCCTACACGACGTTCAAGGCCAACCTGAAGGCCGGGAACTATGGAAAACCCGGGTCGAAGCGGCGCAAGCGCGTCGAGGAAAAGCCGATCGTCTTCCGGTCGGACGCCGCACAGCCCTACGACCAGAGGAACCTTTCCTTCTGTGTGGACGCCCGCACGATCTCGTTGTGGACTGTCCGGGGACGGTTGAAGGACGTGCCCTTCGCTTGCTCACCTGATGCGGCTAAGGCCTTGGGCGAGCACAAGCGCGGAGAGTCCGACCTGCTGTATCGGGACGGGGTGTGGTTCCTGTCCGTCACGCTCACCGTGCCCGACGACGAGGAGTATGACCCGGAGGGATTCCTGGGTGTGGATCTGGGGATCGTCAACATCGCCACCACCAGCGATGGCCGTGTCATGGCCGGGCGCAAGCTCAACCGGTACCGCGGGCGGCAGCAGCGTCTACGCCAGAAGTTGCAGGCCAAGGGCACCACGTCCGCCAAACGTGTGTTGAAGCGGCAGCGACGCAGGGAATCACGCGTCGCCAAGGACGCCAACCACTGCATCTCCAAACGCATCGTGGCCGAGGCTGAACGCACCTCGCGCGGGATCGCCCTGGAAGATCTTTCGGGCATCCGGCAGAGGGTACGGCTTCGCAAGCCCCANCTCGGGAGCTTTATCGTCTACAAGGCCAGGCGGGCGGGTGTGCCCGTGGTGTTCGTGGATCCGGCGTACACGTCCCAGACGTGTAGCTGGTGCGACCACCGCGAGAAGGGCAACCGCATCAGCCAGGACTCCTTTGTCTGCCGGTCGTGCGGTGTCGTTGCGCACGCCGACCGGAACGCTTCCCGCAACATCGCCCATCGTGGCGGGGTTGTGTGGAACGCGGGGCGGAAGTCACACGTCCCACCCGGATCCTAGGATCCGGGTAAGACGCGGTGGACGTTCCTGGCAGCCAGTCAGGTGTTCGACCGCAAGCTCGGTCCTTCAGGGCCGAGAAGCTGACATGAGTTCCCTCCCCTCATGGGATAGGTGGGGATTCCCGGCTCAGGCCGCCCGAACGCCCCGCGGACGCCCGGGGCCTTCGCCCTCGGCGCCAGCCGGGCTCAGCCCCGCCCGGACGAGCACCGCACGCGCGGAGTTCTTGTCCGTCGGTCGGCAGGCTCCGATTCCTCCCCGGCCCGCCGGTCAACGGCCGGTCGGGCGGCCGTGCCACGCCGTCGTCGGCACCCGGTTCACGAGGTCGATGAGGTAGTCGGCGGCGGTGAGCGCCCGGTCCGGATCCAGCCGCATGGGCGCCCAGGTCAGGACGTGGTCGCCGGAGAAGCGCACGGGAAGGGACCGGGAACGGGTGTCGGCCAGCAGCCAGGCTCTGGTCGCCCGGTCCAGGACCGCGCGGGTGAACGCGGTGTCGCTGCCCGCGGTGTGGAAGGTCAGATCGAACACGGCGTCGATCGGCTCGGTCCCGTCGGCGACCGGACGGGGCACCACGCGTCGGCGGATCTCCAGTTCCGCGTTGGGGCCCGGTGTGCGCACGGCCACGATCCGGTACGTGTGCCGCGAGCGGCCGGTGCCCCGCCGGTCACTCGCCGAGGCGGCGTGCGTGTACTCGAAAGCGGTGACCAGATGAGTTCCGCGCCGCCCGGTGAGGACGTACTGGGACCGCGCGTGCTGGCCGTGGACGGCCCGGGGGAGCACCGTGTCCTCCAGGGGCCGCGGATGGTGATCGGTGTAGTGCCATCCGTGCTCGTGGGCCCAGGAGCGGAGCTCGGCCGCCCGGTCCTTGCGGAAATGCGCGGCGACCGTGATCGCGCCCGCCGACACCACGACGGCCACCAGTGCGATCACTGACAGAGCGCCTTCCATCCGGTGTCTCCTCCGGCTGGGGAACGTGGAACGGCCTCGTCACCCGTGGCGGGGCCGCTGTGCGCGGTTCGGGTACGGGACCCGGTTATGAGGGGGCCTGGCCGTGTGAGTCCATTCTGTGCTGATCGTGGGTGCTTGTCACCCCTCTCCGGTCGTACCCCCGCCGGTCCCGGGGGTCACGCACACCCCGTGCGATTCCCAGACCCGCGCGGATCCCTGTGGGCACCGGCACCACGACGGGCCCCCGCTCCACCACCGTCCGTGTGGTCGCCGCTGTGACCAGCGGGTTCGTTCCCTCGGTCGGAATGGGGTCCACGGTTCGTTCGCGCCGCGTACACCGTACGGTCACCCGGTGGGCACGGACAGTTCGGGCTGTCCGGAACCGGCCACGGCCGCGGTCCCCGGACCGGCCCGCGGAACACGGACGGAACCGGCCCCCGGGAACACCACCGTTCCCGAGGGCCTTCCACTGCCGCGGATCAGGCGGGCAGGCCCAGTTCACGGGCGATGAGCATCTTCTGCACCTCGCTCGTGCCCTCGCCGATCTCCAGGATCTTGGCGTCCCGGTAGAACCGGCCCACGGGGTACTCGTTCATGAATCCGTACCCGCCGAACACCTGCGTGGCATCACGCGCGTTGTCCATCGCCGCGT
>NZ_ANBC01000209.1 GCF_000341125.1 Nocardiopsis lucentensis DSM 44048
CCAGCCGCGCCGTGTGCGCCCGCGCCTCCATCTCGGCGATCTTGAACTGGATCGCCTGGTAGTGCCCGATGTGGTGACCGAACGCGCTCCGCTCGTGGGCGTAGCGCACGCTCTCGTCCACGCAGCCCTGGGCGAGCCCCACCGACAGCGCCGCGATCGCGATGCGCCCCTCGTCGAGGATCCGCAGGAACTGCGCGTACCCCCGTCCACGCTCCCCCACCAGGTTGGCCTCGGGCACCCGGCAGTCCTCGAAGACCAGCTCGTTGGTGTCGGAGGCGTTCCAGCCCACCTTCGAGTACTTCTGCCCGACCGCGAACCCCGGTGTCCCCGAGGGCACCAGGATCGACGAGATCTCCGGCCGCCCGTCCTCACGCCGTCCCGTCACCGCCGTGACCGTCACCAGCGCCGTGATGTCGGTCCCCGAGTTGGTGATGAACGACTTGGTCCCGTTGATCACCCACTCGCCGTCCTCCAGCCGCGCCGTGGTCTTGGTCGCGCCCGCGTCCGACCCGCCGTCCGGCTCGGTCAGCCCGAACGCGCCCAGCGCCTCACCCGAGCACAGCCTGGGCAGGTAGGTCTTCCGCTGCTCCTCGCTGCCGAACCGGAAGATCGGCATCGCGCCCAGCGACACGCCGGCCTCCAGCGTGATCGCCACCGACGAGTCGACCCGGGCCAGCTCCTCCAGGGCCAGGCACAGGGCGAAGTAGTCCCCGCCCATCCCCCCGTACTCCTCCGGGAACGGCAGCCCGAACAGGCCCATCCGCCCCATCTTGGCGATGACCTCGTACGGGAAGGCGTCCCGCTCGTAGAAGTCACCGATCACGGGCGCGACCTCGGTGCGTGCGAACTCCTCGACGGAGGCCCGGAGGTCAGCGTGCTCGGTCGACAGCTCATGGCGGTTCATCGTGTGGTCTCCTCGCTGGTGGCGGGGGTGGGTTCGGACGGGTCGGCGGTGGTGTCCTCCGTCCCGTCGGGTGTGACGGTCACCAGGACGGCGTCCATCGGTACGGACGCGCCCGGTCGGACCGCCACATCGGTGACGGTCCCGTCGATCGGGGAGGGCACGGAGTGCTCCATCTTCATGGCCTCGACGACGGCCAGCGCCGTGCCCGCCGTGACGTGCTGCCCCACCTCGACCGGAACGGCGAGCACCGTGCCCGGCATGGGGCTGCGCACGGTGCCGTCGGCGGCGGCCTCGTCGTCGCGCAGGGCGGCGGCCACGGGCTCCTCGTGCAGGGTCCACGCCACGCCGTCGGCACCCAGCCAGCGGTGGGCGGTGGCCGTGTCGTGGACACGGGTGTAGGAGCGCGTGCGCCCCGCGTGGGTGACGGTCAGCCGCCTGCCGTCGGAGGAACGGCGGGGGGGGGG
>NZ_ANBC01000210.1 GCF_000341125.1 Nocardiopsis lucentensis DSM 44048
AGGTACGACCCGGCCGCCACCCGGCGCACGTACACGACCGCGGAGTCGTGCCGGGGTGCACGCAGCCGCCACCGCGTCCACGCGGGGCCGCCCATCCGCCACCCGTCGGGGACGGCGAACCGGTCGGCGGTGGCGACGGGTTCCAGGTCGAGCTGATGGTCCAGGGCGGCGGCCACGTAGACCTCCTCCGGAACGCGGTCCGGAGCGGGTTCGGGGGGCGAGGACGCGATGAGGTCGGTGCTCAGGTCCCCGGCCACGACACGGGGGTGACGGAGCAGTCGACGCAGGTAGGCGGTATTGGTGACACAGCCCAGCAGCAGGTAGCCGGCCAGGGCCGCGTCCATCCGGCGCAGCGCCTCGGCGCGGTCGGGGCCCCACGTGATCACCTTGGCGAGCATGGGGTCGAAGGCGGAGGTCACCTCGCCGCCCTCGGCGATCCCCGAGTCCACCCGAACCCCGTGGCCGGAGGGCTCGGACAGGGCCAGGATCGGTCCGCCGCTCGGCAGGAAGCCCCGGTCGGCGTCCTCGGCGTAGATCCGCGACTCCACCGCGTGGCCCTCGAAGCCCACGTCGTCCTGGCCGAACGGCAGCGGATCGTCCAGGGCCACACGCACCTGGAGTTCGACGAGGTCGACGCCGCGTACGCCGCCGACCGTCACGACCTCCTCGGTGACCGGGTGCTCGACCTGCAGGCGGGTGTTCATCTCCAGGAAGGAGAAGGACAGTTCGCCGTCGCCCGCGGACTCGGCGATGAACTCGACCGTGCCCGCCCCCTCGTAACCGCAGGCCCGGGCGGCGGCGACCGCGGCCCGGCCCATCCGCTCCCGCTGGGCCCCGGTGAGCAGTGGTGAGGGCGCCTCCTCGACCACCTTCTGGTGGCGGCGTTGCAGGCTGCACTCGCGCTCGCCCAGGTGGACGACGTTGCCGTGGCGGTCGGCCAGCACCTGGACCTCGATGTGGCGGGGGCGCTGGACCAGGCGTTCCACGAGCAGCGTGGCGTCCCCGAACGAGGCCAGCGCCTCCCGGCGCGCCGCGGCGGCGTCGGCCAGCAGCGTGTCCGGGGAGTGGACGGCCCGCATCCCCTTGCCGCCCCCGCCCGCGGAGGGCTTGATGAGCAGCGGGTAGCCCGTGGACTCGGCCGCCACCACCAGCTCCTCGTCCGACAGCGGCCGTCCGGGCTTCTCGGTGAACCCGCCGAGGACGGGCACCCCGGCGGCGGCGACGGTGTCCTTGGCGCGGATCTTGTCGCCCATCGCCTCGATCGCGGAGGCGGGCGGGCCGACGAACGTGAGGCCCGCGTCCGCGCAGGCCCGGGCGAAGTCGGCGTTCTCGGACAGGAAGCCGTAGCCGGGGTGGACCATCGTCGCCCCGGCCTCCAGGGCGGCGGCGACGATCGCGGGGGCGTCCAGATAGCCGTCGACCCGCAGGGCCAGGTCGGCGGCCAGGGTGTGCGGCGCGTCAGCGTCGGCGTCGGTGTACACCGCCACCGATCCGATTCCCATCCGCCGTAGCGTGCGCAGGATTCTCAGGGCGATCTCGCCCCGGTTGGCGACGAGTACGGTCGCCGTGGGTACGGAGGTCGTGGTCACGGGTTCCTCACATCCGGAAGACGCCGTAGCCCACCGGCTCCAGCGGCGCGTGGCGGGCGGCGGACAGGGCCATGGCGAGCACCTCGCGGGTGTCGACGGGGTCGATGACGCCGTCGTCCCACAGGCGGGCGGTGGAGTAGTAGGGGCTGCCCTGATCCTCGTACTGGTCGCGGATGGGCGCCTTGAACGCCTCCTCGTCCTCGGCCGACCACTCCTCGCCCCGGGCGGCCAGCTGGTCGCGGCGGACGGTGGAGAGCACGGACGCGGCCTGTTCGCCGCCCATCACCGAGATCCGGGCGCCCGGCCACATCCACAGGAACCGGGGGGAGTAGGCGCGGCCGCACATGCTGTAGTTGCCCGCCCCGAAGGATCCGCCGATGACCACGGTGAACTTGGGGACGCGGGCGCAGGCCACGGCGGTGACCATCTTCGCGCCGTGCTTGGCGATCCCGCCCGCCTCGTAGTCGCGGCCGACCATGAAGCCGGAGATGTTCTGGAGGAAGACCAGGGGGATGCCGCGGCGGTCGCACAGCTCGATGAAGTGGGCGCCCTTGAGCGCCGACTCGGCGAACAGGATGCCGTTGTTGGCGATGATCCCGACCGGGTGGCCGTGCAGGTGCGCGAACCCGGTGACCAGGGTCGTGCCGTACTCGGCCTTGAACTCGGTGAACTCGCTGCCGTCGACGATCCGGCCGATGACCTCCCGCACGTCGTAGGGGGTGCGGGTGTCGGAGGGGACCACCCCGTACAGCTCCTCGGGGTCCAGCTCGGGCGGGCGCGGTTCGCGCGTCTCCCAGGCCGGGGGGCCGGGCGGCCCCAGGGTGTCGGCGACGCGCCGCACGAGGGTGAGGGCGTGGGCGTCGTCGTCGGCCAGGTGGTCGGTGACGCCGGAGACCCGGGAGTGCAGGTCGCCTCCGCCCAGCTCCTCGGCCGTGACGACCTCCCCCGTGGCGGCCTTGACCAGCGGGGGCCCGCCCAGGAAGATCGTGCCCTGCTCGCGGACGATGACCGCCTCGTCGCTCATCGCCGGGACGTAGGCGCCCCCGGCCGTGCACGAACCCAGCACGGCCGCGATCTGCGGGATGCCGAGCCGGGACATGGTGGCCTGGTTGTAGAAGATCCGTCCGAAGTGCTCGCGGTCGGGGAACACCTCGTCCTGCATCGGCAGGAAGGCGCCCCCGGAGTCGGCGAGGTAGACGCACGGCAGGCGGTTGTGCAGAGCCACCTCCTGCGCGCGCAGGTGCTTCTTGACCGTCATCGGGTAGTAACTGCCGCCCTTGACCGTGGCGTCGTTGGCGACCACGACCACGGGGCGACCGGCCACCTGTCCGACGCCCGCGATCATCCCCGCCCCCGGCGCGTCCTGCCCGTCCTTCCCGTACAAGCCGTAGGCGGCCAGCGGGGAGATCTCCAGGAACGGGGAGCCGGGGTCGAGGAGGAGGTCGACGCGGTCGCGCGGTAGGAGCTTGCCGCGTTCGACGTGGCGTGCCCGGGTCTTCTCCGGGCCGCCCAGGGCTGCGGTGGCGATCCGTTCCCGCAGCTCCAGGGCGAGGGCGCGGTTCGCCGCGTCGTTGGCGGCGAACGCGGGTCCGGCGGTGTCGACCGCCGAACCGAGCACGGATGCCCTGCTCATGGTGTCCTCTCGTGGAGGGATGTTAATGCTCACTAACTTCTGTGATGTTAATAACTACTAACATGGGTGTCCAGAGGCGGGGCGGCGCGCCGCCGCGGAATCGACGAGAGGCGGGGCGGATGGGGCCGAGACCGACGATCGAACGCCGAACGGCGATCCTGGGCGCGGCGGCCCGACTCTTCGCCGAACGCGGGTACCGGGGCGTGACCATCGACGAACTCGGCCGGGCCGTGGGCACCACGGGTCCCGCGCTGTACCGGCACTTCCCGGGAAAGGAGGCCCTGCTCGGCGAGGTCCTCGTCGACATCAGTGAACGGCTCGCCCGGCGCGGCGCGGAGCTCGTGGCACGCGCCTCGGCCCCTGAGGAGGCCCTGGAGCTGCTCCTGCGCGGCCATATCGCCTTCTCACTGGACGAACCCGCGCTGATCACCGTCCACGACCGGGAACTGGGCAACCTCACGGAGGCGGACCGCCGCCGCGTCCGCCGACTACAACGCGGCTACGTGGAGGAGTGGGTGGACGTCCTGGCCGCGCTGCGTCCCAAGGCCTCGCGCGTCACCCTGCGCGCCGCCGTCCACGCCACCTTCGGCCTGCTCAACTCCACCCCGCACAGTCTGGGCGAACTGCCACGCGACCGGATGGCCGAGCTCCTGCTGACCATGGGCACCGCCGCGCTCACCGTTCCCGAACCGCCGCCCTCCGCCGGGGCTTTGGGCCCCGCGTCCGCGCGTTGACCGTACCTTGACCGGCCCCCGGGTAGGCCACGCCTCGGACACGTCCCCGGGGCCCCGACCTCCGGGGACGCGAAAGCGTGGACGAGGGGGGAGTTCCATGGTCGAGGGCCCTGGACGAAGCGGTGAGCCGATCACCACCACCAACGCGGGTACGCCCGTGGCCAGCGACGAGCACTCGCTGAGTGTGGGCCGGGACGGGCCGCTGGTCCTGCACGACGCCTACCTGATCGAGAAGATGGCCCACTTCAACCGGGAACGCGTCCCGGAGCGGGTGGTGCACGCCAAGGGCAGCGGCGCCTACGGGACCTTCCGGGTGACGAACGACGTCAGCGAGTTCACGCGGGCGGACGTGTTCCAACCGGGCCGACAGACCCCGATGCTCGCGCGCTTCTCCAGCGTCGCGGGCGAGCTCGGCAGCCCGGACACCTGGCGGGACCCGCGCGGATTCGCGCTGAAGTTCTACACCCGCGAGGGCAACTACGACATGGTCGGCAACAACACCCCGGTGTTCTTCATGCGCGACCCGCAGAAGTTCCAGGACTTCATCCGCTCCCAGAAGCGCGACCCGCGCACGGGGCTGCGCGACAACACGATGCAGTGGGACTACTGGTCGCTGTCCCCGGAGTCGGCGCACCAGGTGACCTGGCTCATGGGTGACCGGGGCGTCCCGAAGAACTTCCGCCACATGAACGGCTACAGCTCGCACACCTACATGTGGGTCAACGCCGAGGGCAGGCGGGTGTGGGTCAAGTACCACTTCGTCACCGACCAGGGCGCCGACTTCCTCACCCAGGCCGACGCCGACCGGCTCGCCGGGGCCGACGCCGACCACTACCGGCGCGACCTGTACATGGCGATCGAGCGCGGCGACCACCCGTCGTGGACGCTGAAGGTGCAGATCATGCCGCTGGAGGACGCGGCGGACTACCGGTTCAACCCCTTCGACCTGACCAAGGTGTGGCCGCACGGCGACTATCCGCTGATCGAGGTCGGGCGGATGACGCTGGAGGAGAACCCGGAGAACCACTTCATCCACGTCGAGCAGGCGGCCTTCGAGCCGTCGAACCTGGTACCGGGCGTCGGTCCGTCCCCGGACAAGATGCTGCTCGCCCGCCTGTTCTCCTACCCCGACACGCACCGGTACCGGATCGGCGTCAACTACGACGAGCTCCCGCCCAACCGGCCGCGCGTGCCGGTGCGCTCCTACTCCAAGGACGGGCGGATGCGCTCCTACCCGCCGGGGACCGGCCAGGTGTACCACCCGAACTCCTTCGGCGGCCCCGACGCCGGGGACCAGACGGGGGTGGACCCGACGGGCTGGCAGGTCGAGGCGGGGGGGCTGGTCCGCGAGGCCTACAGCCGGCACCGGGACGACGACGACTTCGTCCAGCCCCGGGCGCTCATCAACGACGTCATGGACGACGCGGCCAGGGCGCGCCTGGTGTCCAACATCGCCGGACACATGTCCACGGTCACCGACCAGGGCGTGCTCTCCCGCGCGCTGAAGTACTGGCGTGACATCGACTCCGACATCGGCGAGCGCGTGGCCACCGAGCTCAACGGCGGCTGAACGGGACCACGAGGGCGGGGCCACGGGAGTTTCTCCCGCGGCCCCGTCGGTTCTGTCAGGATCCTGTGGGACGTCCCGCCTCGGCGGAGGACCCCGATCGCGCGCTCTCGGCGCGCTGGCGGGGCACCGCGGCCGTGGTCTCCAGCACCTCGCCGAGGAAGTTCGCCGCGAGCACGAGAGCGGCCCGGTTGGCGTGGGTCTCGCGCAGAGCGTCCAGCATCATGAAGTCGTGGATCATGCCCTGGAATCGCACCGCCGTCACCGGGACCCCGGCCTCGCGCAGCCTGTTGGCGTAGGCCTCGCCCTCGTCGCGGAGCACGTCGGCCTCCCCGTTGAGCACGAGGGCGGGCGGCAGGTCGCGCAACCGGTCGATCGAGGCGCGCAGCGGTGAGGCGGTGATCTCGGCGCGCTGCTCCGGGTCCTGGGTGTACTGGTCCCAGAACCAGATCATCCCGTCCCGGTTGAGGAAGTAGCCCGTGGCGAACTCACGGTAGGACCCGGTGTCGAAGTTCGCGTCGGTGACGGGGTAGAACAGGGCCTGCCCCCGCAGGTGCACGTCACCGCGCTCCTTGGCCATCAGGGTCATCGCGATCGCCATGTTGCCGCCCACGGAGTCCCCGCACACCGCCATGCGTTGGGCGTCCAGCCCCCTGTCGGCGCCGTGGCGCGTCACCCACCGCGCGACGGTGTAGTTCTGCTCGATGGCGGTCGGGTACCTGGCCTCGGGCGAGCGGTCGTACTCGGGGAAGACCACCGCGGCCCCGGTGCGGACGGCCAGCTCCCGGACGAGGCGGTCGTGGGTGCGCGAACTGCCGAAGACCCACCCGGCCCCGTGGATGTAGAGGATCGCCGGAAGCACTCCGGTGGCGCCGGACGGCCGGACGACGCGTACCGGGACCTGCCCGGTCGGTCCTCCCGAGATCGTGGTCCACTCGGCGTCGACGTCGGGCTTCATCACTCCGTAGCCGCTCTGGACGTTCTCCAGGACCTCGCGGCCCTCGTGCGGCGGGAGCTGGTAGATGAACGGCTCCGTGGAGTTGGCGTCGGCGAACGCGCGCGCCGCGTCCTCCAGCACGATCTTTCTTGCGGTCATCGCTGTGTCTCCCGTGGGATGAATCGGTGTCGGATCGGTGCGGCGCGACCGCGCCGCGGTCGGACGTGCGGTGCGCGGTGTGCGGTGTGCGGTGTCCACGCGTGCCGCACCCCCCGAGGCGGGCGCCCCGGGGGGTGCGGTGTGAACCGCGGCTCAGACCAGGCCGCCGACGGGGTCGGTCGACCCACCGACCGTGTCCTCCACGCCGCCGACGGGTTCGGTGACGTCCTCGACCGCGCCGGTGTCGACCGCTCCAAGGGTGTCGAGAGGGTCGTCCGTGGCGAGGAGCCGCTCGATGACCGCCAGCGCGTCGGGGTCGCTCAGCAGCTCGACGGCGTCCGGGTTCGACAGGAGCTCCTGGACCGCCGGGTCCTCCAGCAGGGCCGCCGCTTCCGGCGACAGCTCGGGGACGTCCCCGGCCGCCGCCTCAGCGGTCTCGGTGACCCCCTCGGTGGTCTCCTCCACCGTCTCCACCGGGTCGTCCGGCGGCTGGGCGAGGGCACTTCCCAGCCCGACGACGGACAGTCCCCCGGCCAGTGCCGAGGCGACGGCGATCTTGGTGAACGCACGCATACGCGTTCCCTGCTCCCTTCGGTCTCACGTGGTCATGCATTCTGTGATCTCATAACCACACACAGTCAACAAGTGTCCGTCTTGTCAGGTCATGTGTGGGTTACGGGGTGCTGAAGTGCCCGTATGGCTTTCGTGGACACGGACAAAGGTCAATAAAGGCGCGCAAACCTCTCGTGCGGGTCGTCCTCGCGGGGCCGTACGGACACCCGCCGACGGGTACGCCCGCGTTCGGTGGTGACCAGACGCGCAGAAGGAACGGTGAACTGATGTCTCGGCCTCGTATCGTGGTGGTCGGAGCGGGTTTCGGCGGGCTCCACACCCTGCGTCACCTCGAACGCCGAATCCCGAGGGGGATGGCCGACATCGCCCTCGTCGCCCCGCACGACTACATGCTCTACAGCCCGCTGCTGCCCCAGGTCGCGTCCGGGCTGCTCACTCCCCAGTCCGTCGCGATGTCCGTGCACCGGCTCACCCGCGACACCAGGCTCATCCCCGGACACGCGGTGGGGGTCGACACGGCGGACCGGACGGTCGTCGTCCGGCGCTCGACCGGTGAGCTCGCGCCGTGCCCCTACGACCGCCTGGTCCTCGCGCCCGGCGGGCTCACCCGGTCCTTCGACATCCCCGGGCTGACCGAGCACGCCTACGGAGCCAAGACCCTCGCCGAAGCCGTGCTGCTGCGCGATCACATACTCGCCCAGTTGGAACTGGCCAACGACAGCCGCGACCCGATCGAACGGGAGGAACGCTGCCGGTTCATCGTGGTCGGGGGCGGCTACACCGGAGTGGAGACCGCGGCCTCACTGTTGCGGCTCACCGAGGAGGCCGCGCGCCGGTACCCGGAACTGCGGTCGGCGATCAGCTGGCACCTGGTCGACATCGCACCCAAGGTCCTGCCCGAACTCGGCGACCGCCTCGGCCGCAAGGCGCTCGACATGCTGCGCGGCATGGGCATCGAGGTCAAGCTCAAGGTCACCGTCCGTGACGTCACCGCGGACAAGGTCGTCCTGACCGACGGGCGAGCCCTGCCCTGCCGCACCCTCATCTGGACGGCCGGTGTCGCGCCGAGCCCGCTCATGGAGACGCTGGACAAGCCCACGGAGCGCGGGCGACTGGAGGTCGGCGCCGACCTGCGGGTCCCCGGACTGGACGACGTGTTCGCGCTCGGCGACGCCGCCGCGGTTCCCAATCTCGCCCACACGGAGCACACCTACTGCCCTCCGACCGCGCAGTACGCCAGCCGTCAGGCCGCCACGGTCGCCGCGAACGTGGTCTCCTCCATCCTCGGGCGCCCGCTCCAGGAGTTCCGGCATCGTGACATGGGGCTGGTCGTGGACCTGAGCGGCAAGGACGCGCTGGCCCGCGTGCTCAAGTTCGACCTGAGCGGACCGCCCGCGCTCGCGGCCACACGCGGCTACCACCTGGCGTCCGTGCCCTCCACGCCCGCCCGAGCCCGGATCCTGGCCAACTGGGCGATCCGCGCGTTCACCGGGGGCGAGGTGTCCCGACTGGGGTTCGCGGACGACGGTAGGCCGTCCTCGTTCGTGGACAAGGAGGCTGTGGACTACCTGGACGTGGACACCTCGCGCAGGGAGGGCGCCCGGCTGATGGAGAACCTGCGCGCGCGTTTCGGCGAGGACTGAGGACCGGGCTCTGGCGGTTCGCCGTCACCGGGGCCCGGTGCCCCCGGAGTTCCGCCTGTGTTCGGGACCTTCGGGGGAGCTGAGGTCCCGGAGACGGCGCCAGGGGCGCTCAGCCCCGTCCGCCGCCGCGGGACCAGGGCCGGGCCGAGCGCGAACAGGACGGCGGGGACCGTTGCGGCCGCGATGACCGTCATCCACGGGTGCTCGCGCAGCCACGCGCGCCGGTTCTCGGCCAGCGCGAAGAGCACGGCCCACCCGACCCAGAGACAGGAGCCCGGCGAGCCGCGTGACCACACCACCGACGGCCGACCGGGTTCCACCACCCATGGGCCGAGGAAGACGGCGGGCACGGAGGCGAGCGCCGACACGAGCACGGGCACGGCCAGTCGGTGTTCGATCTCGCGGGAACGGCTGTTCTCCTGGGGCGGAGGACGGGAGGGTGGGGGACATGCGGCACGTTCGTCGCGCCGCGCGGGCCGAGGGGAGGCCGCGGGGGCCGGGGGTCAGGAACGGACCAGTCGGGCGATCGCTTCGGAGGCCTCGCGGACCTTCTCGTCGGCCTCGTCGCCGCCACTGGCGACGGCGTGCGCGACGCAGTGCTTGAGGTGTTCGTCGAGCATGGACAGGGCGAAGGAACGCAGTGCCTTGTTCACCGCCGAGGTCTGGGTGAGGATGTCGATGCAGTACTGGTCGTCCTCGACCATGCGCTGGAGGCCGCGGATCTGTCCCTCGATGCGGCGCAGTCGGTTGATGTGACTCTGCTTGTCGTTGCTGTAGCCGTGCGTTGCCGCCATGTCGCCGTTTCCGTGTCGTCCCTGTTCAGATGCGATGAGTATACCCCTACGCGGTATTCAATGGCTGAGGGTTCGGGTGTATTCCTCCGATGCGCGCGGCCGGAGTGCGCGCGTTCCGGCCGGTTCGGCGTGGGGAGGTTCTCCACGCGAATCGGGTGGGGGCGCCCGCTCGCCGGCTCTCGGTTCCGGTCCTTGAAGTTTGCCCGATCTTGACGCGTGTCGTCGTCTGGTGCTCCGGCCGCGCCCACATCTGCTGGCTAACGTTGGACAGTCTGGCCAGCATTAACTACATAGGGTGATTCTTTGAATACGCTTAGTGAAACTGTGCTGAGAAAGGCTCGGACAGGCGCTGTCGCGTCGGTCTCGGCGCTGACTGCGTCCGGGCTGATCGTCGTCGGCGCCACCTTCGGCATGCCCAAGGTGGAGGCCCAGCCCGCGACGCCCTACGCGACGAGCACGTGGGCCCAGCTCACGCTGGATCCGGACGTCTACGGTCCCGGAGCCGTCACGGGCAGCCGGGGCGTGGTCGAGGTCGGCGGCGCCGACGCCACGGAGGAGTGGGTCGTCGGTTCCGGGCCCGCGTCGGTGATCGACGCCAACGTCCCCTCCGCGACGGGGACCGCCGTCGTGGAGACCACCCTCAACCCGTCGAGCGCGCGTGCCAGGGCCGACGGGGCGTTCACCCAGTTGCTGGTGCCGCAGCCCGAGGGTACGGCCGGACCCGCCCAGGTGATCGTGAACGAGGGGACCCCGGCCGCTGGCGGACTCACCCAGGTCCTGGACGTCGCCACCTGGCAGAACAGCGTCAACTGCACCTACCCGCACGACCCCATCTTCCTGACCGCGGCGGTGTCCGTGTCGGTCTTCGGGCGGTCGGTCCCCGTCTCCCAGCAACTCCAGACGACCGCCCTCGACTTCACGGGTGACTACGGGCCGGGGACGTCCGGTGTCCGGGTCTCCGTGACCACCCAGCAGGTCCAGGAAGTCGAGGGGAGCCGGGGGCACGCGGAGCTCGCCCTGTCGGCCACGGCCCGACTCCTGGACGAGAGCGGGCAGCCCACCGGAGAGACGGTGATGCTCTTCGACCTGGTCCTGGGCGATGTCACGATGGACTGCGCTCCACTGGACCCGGAGCCCAGCCCGAGTCCGGAGCCCTCGCCGTCTCCGAGCCCGAGTCCCAGTCCTTCTCCGAGCCCTGAGCCGAGCCCGGAGCCCAGCCCGAGTCCGGAGCCGAGTCCGGAGCCCTCGCCGTCTCCGAGCCCGGAGCCGAGTCCGGAACCGACTCCTTCGCCCACCCCGGAGCCTTCGCCGGAGCCCAGCCCTGAGCCGTCTCCGAGCCCCAGCCCGGAGCCCAGCCCGGAGCCTTCGCCGGAGCCCAGCCCTGAGCCGTCTCCGAGCCCCAGCCCGGAGCCCAGCCCGGAGCCCAGCCCTGAGCCTTCGCCGGAGCCCAGCCCTGAGCCGTCTCCGAACCCGACGCCGTCGCCGACGGACGATCCGTACTACCCGTATGACTCCCACCGCCTCTCGCACGAGGACGGTCGGGCGGTGGTCGACGCCGAGTCCGGCACGGACACCGGGCCTGACGCGGGTGTCGGGTCCGACGTCGAGACCGAGTTCGGGACGGGCAGCGCCGACGAGTGGACGGTGGTCCAGCCCGAGGGCGGTTTCGGTGACCGTCTCGCGCTGACCGGGACCGGGATCGCCGCCATGGTGGTCGCCGGACTCGTGGTCGTCTCGGCCGGTGTCACCGCGCTGATCGCCGCTCGGAGGCGCCGGAGCTGATCCGGTCTGCCCCGGGCCCGTGCCCCGGGCCGAAACCGCGGGCGGCGGATGCGCGTCAACACGTGTACACCGGCGTAGTGAGGGGGCGTGCCACGGGTACGCCCCCTCCGCCACGGAGAACACGAAGGAAGCGCATGATCGCCACCCTCACCGGCCTGGGGCTGTCCTCGGCGTCGGGGCTGAACGCCTACATTCCCCTCCTCCTGGTCGGCCTGCTCGCCCGCTTCACCGACCTCGTCCCCCTCGGGTCCACCTGGTCGTGGCTGGAGCACCCCGTCACCCTCGTGTGCCTCACGGTCCTTCTGGTGGTCGAGTTCGTCGCCGACAAGGTCCCCGCCCTGGACAGCCTCAACGACGCCGTCCAGACCGTGATCCGCCCCTCCGCCGGAGGCGTCACGTTCGGCGCGGGCGCGACCTCCGTCGAGCTGTCCGACCTGGGCGCCACGGCCGCCGCTGACGGCGTCGACTGGAGCGCGGTCCTGGCGGGGGGCGTCGTCGCACTCGTCTTCCACGTCCTCAAGGCCGTGTCCCGGCCGGTGGTCAACACCCTGACCGGTGGTGTGGGCGGCCCGGTGGTCTCCGTGATCGAAGACGTCGTCAGCGCCGTCACGGCGGTTCTGGCGATCGTGCTGCCGATCCTCATCCTCATCGTGTTCCCCTGCATGGTCCTGACCGGTGTCTGGGCCGTGCGGCGCAGGCGCCGGCTGAGGGCGCGGCGGCGTGAGGAACGCGCCGCCGGACGGGACGTGACCTGAGACGACCAGGGGGATGACCGGGTGGCGGGGTGGCGAACGACGCATTCCGGTGTCGACCCGCTGCCCATAAGGTGCTCACAATGGCTGAGACGACTTTTGACCGACGCGACATCACCCACATCGTCTGGGACTGGAACGGCACCCTCCTGGACGACAACCACGCCAACCTCGCCGCGGTGAACGCCGTGTGCGCCAGGTTCGGCCGCGCGCCCGTGGAGATGGAGTACTGGCGCTCCGTGTTCCGGCGTCCCCTCATTCCCTGCTACGAGGACCTGCTGGGCCGTGCCTTCGAGGACGGTGAGTGGGACGAGGCCGAGGAGCTCTACGATCGCAGCTACCTCGAGCACCTGCCCCGCTGCACACTGGCCGACGGAGTACCGGACGTGTTGCACGACTGGGTCGGCGGCGGAGGCACGCAGTCACTGCTGTCCATGGCCTCCCACGAACACCTGGTCCCGCTGATCGCCGAGCGCGGCCTCGACGCGCACTTCACCCGCGTGGACGGTCGCCGATTCGCGACCGTGAAGGACTCCAAGGCCGAGCACCTCGTGCACCACCTCGACCGGCAGGGGGTCGACCCCGCCAAGGTCGTGCTGATCGGGGACATCGACGACGACGCGCGCGCCGCGCACGAGGCCGGGGCGAACGCGCTCCTGGTCGCCAGCGGGCTCATGGCCCGGGAACGGCTGGAGGCGACCGGGGCCACGGTCGTCGACTCGCCGGTCGCCGCCGTCGCGGCCCTGCGTGGAGTCTGACCCAGAGTCACTCCGCGTGACGTCCGGTCATCCCATCACACGGCCTTCCCGTGGTCGTCAAGATGGCCTTCCCACCCCCTCGCGCCCTTGTGTGGGTGGACCCTCCACATCTCCCACACGGCCGTGGTGACCTGCGATCCCGTCGCCGGATCCGGGTCCGGCCCCGCCCTTCGCAACCCCGAGGGGCGGGGCGGAAGCCCGACCACACGGTGGTGTTATATGGGTCTCACATTCACACACAGCCATGCGACTGGGAAGGCTGGCCAATGACGGAGAGCAGCGTGCCCCGTGTGCTCTGGGAGCCGGACGAGGCCACGGCCGACTCCTCGAACATCGTCGCGTTCGCCCGCTGGGCGACGGAACACAAGGGGGTCCGCGCCTTCGGCGAGGGCGCGACCACCCTGGAGGCGTTCGACTACGACGCCCTGTGGCGATGGTCGGCCACCGACATCGAGGGGTTCTGGCAGGCGATCTGGGAGTACTACGGAGTTCGGTCGCAGACCCCCTACGAGAGCGTCCTCGCCGAGCGGATCATGCCGGGCGCGCGCTGGTTCCCCGGCGCCACCCTCAACTACGCCCGGCACATCTTCGAGGGCCGTGACGACGACGCGGTCGCCATCCGCCACGCGACCGAACTGCGTCCCCTGGGCGAGTGGACCTGGGGCGAACTGCGCCGCCGCACCGCCGCGATCGCCGCCGGCCTGCGTGAGCGCGGTGTGGGCCCGGGCGACCGGGTGGTCGCCTACCTGCCCAACCTGCCCGAGACCATCGCCGCGTTCTACGCGGTCGCCTCCCTCGGCGCGGTGTGGTCCTCCTGCTCGCCCGACTTCGGCGTGCGCAGCGTCATCGACCGGTTCGCGCAGATCGAACCGAAGGTGCTCCTGGCCGTGGACGGGTACCGCTACGGGGGCAAGGACTTCGACCGCCGCCCCGTCGTGGCGGAGCTGCGTGAGGCCCTGCCCACCGTCGAGCACACCGTGCTGCTGGACTACCTCACCCCCGGCGCCGAGGTGGCGGACACCGAGCCCTGGAGCGCGCTGGAGGGCCCCGCGTCCGCCGACGGCGCCGAACCCGAGCTGGAGTTCACCCCCGTCCCCTTCGACCATCCCCTCTGGGTGCTCTACTCCTCCGGCACCACGGGCCTGCCCAAGGCCATCGTGCACGGCCACGGCGGGATCCTCCTCGAACAGCTCAAGAACCTCCACCTCCACCTGGACGCCCGCGAGGACGACCGGGTCTTTTGGTTCACCACCACGGGCTGGATGATGTGGAACTTCCTGGCCAGCGTGCTGCTGACCAAGGCGTCCATCGTCCTGTACGACGGCAGCCCGGCCCACCCGTCGCCCACCACCCTCAACGGACGGCCTTCGGCCGCGGAACCTCCCATGCCGGACCTCGGTGCGCTGTGGGACCTCGCCGAGCGGGCTGGCGTCACGGTCTTCGGCACCAGTGCGGGGTTCCTGTCGTCCTGCATGAAGGAAGGCGTGCGCCCGTGCCAGGGGCGTGACCTGTCCGCGCTCCGCGCGATCGGCTCCACCGGGTCCCCGCTCAGCCCTGAGGCCTTCACCTGGGTGTACGAGGAGTTCGGTGACGACCTGTGGCTGTTCTCCACGAGCGGGGGCACGGACGTGTGCAGCTGCCTGGTCGGCGGCACGCCCACCCTGCCCGTGTACGAGGGCGAGATCCAGTCCCGGGCGCTCGGCTTCGCCGTGGCCTCCTGGGACCCGGACGGCAAGGAGCTCGTCGGCGAGGTGGGCGAGTTGGTGGTCACCCAGCCCGCCCCGTCCATGCCGGTCCGCTTCTGGGGAGACCCGGACGGCGAGCGGCTGCGCGACAGTTACTTCTCCGTCTACCCGGGGATCTGGCGGCACGGGGACTGGATCGAGATCACCGACCGGGGGACCGCGATCATCTACGGCCGCTCCGACTCGACCATCAACCGCGGCGGCGTGCGCATGGGCACCAGCGAGATCTACCGTGCCGTCCTCGCCCTGGACGAGGTCGTCGACGCCCTGGTCGTGGACGTTCCCCAAAAGGACGGGTCGTCGAAGATCGAGCTGTTCACCGTCCTGCGCCCCGGCGCGGACCTGGAGGGAGACCTGCCCAAGGAGATCGCCCGTCGGGTGCGCACCGACTGTTCACCCAGACACGTGCCCGACCGCGTCCGCGCGATCAGCGCCGTTCCACGCACCCTGTCGGGCAAGGTCCTGGAGGTCCCGGTCAAGCGGATCCTCATGGGGGAGAGCCCCGACAAGGTGGTCAGCCGCGACTCGCTGGCCAACCCGGAGGCGCTCGACTACTTCACCCGGCTGACCGACCGCCCGTCCGGCCAGGCCTGAGGCGTCGGCCTCCCCGCGGGTGCGTCGGACCACGCGCCCGCGGGGTTGGGCCGGATGAAAGTATGGGCATAGCCTGACGAACGTGGCCCAGAACCGATCCGACGACAGTCCCAGAGCCGCCACCGACTCCACGGTCCCCAGCCCCAGGATCGACGGTATCGACGCCGCCCGAGCCCTCGCCGTGTTCGGGATGTTCACCGTGCACCTGGGGGTGGCCTCGGTCGGGCTGTTGCCCGAGGACGGCGCCACCGCCCTGTACACGTTCGTGCGCGGCAACTCCTCCGCGCTCTTCGCCCTCCTGGCCGGACTGTCCCTGGCCTTCATGACCGGCCGCACCACGCCCTCGGACGGTGAGGCGCTGCGCGGCGCCACCGTACGCGTCGTGACCCGCGCGGCGGTCATCGGCCTGCTGGGCGTCCTCCTCGACCTGATGGGCGTGCCCGTCGCGATCATCCTCACCTACTACGCGGGCTACTTCCTGCTGGCCCTGCCGCTGGTGCGGCTCCGCGCCGGGGCGCTGTGGGCGGTGGCGGGCGTGCTCGCGGTCGTCGGTCCAGCCGTGTCGTTCGCGCTGCGTTCGGCCATGGGGGCGCCCGAACCCCGGCTGTCCTCGCTCGGTTCGGTCACCGAGTTCCTCCTGACCGGCTACTACCCGGCGATCACCTTCATGGCCTTCGTGTACGCGGGCATGGCGCTCGGCCGCACGGACCTGTCCGCCACCGCCGTGAGGTGGCGGCTGCTCGCGGTGGGCGCGGGGCTGAGCGTGTTCGCCTACGGGGGATCGTGGCTCCTGCTGCACCCGCTGGGCGGGTTGGATCGCCTGGCGGTGGCGGGAGGACCGATGACGGTGGGCCGGCCCTCGACCGTGGCCACCGATCCGGTGCTGTTGGAGTCACTGCGCGCCGGGGTGGAGGATGAGATGTACTCCATCTCCGGTCAGGTGCCGACGGACAGTTGGTGGTGGCTGGCGGTGGGCACACCGCACACCGGCACCACGTTCGAGATCGCCCAGGCGGTGGGCCAGGCGCTGATCGTCATCGTGGCGTGTGTGTGGCTGGCCGAGCGCGCGCGCCGGCTCATGTACCCGCTGTCGTCGGTGGGGCGGATGCCGCTGACCGTCTACACCGGCCATCTGTTCGCGATCGCCGTCGTCATCGGTCTGTCGAGCGGGGAGTGGCGCTCTCCGTGGCTGCTGGAGTGGTTCGTCCTGGGGGCGGCCGTGTTCGCGGTCCTGTGGCGGATCGCCGTGGGGCGGGGGCCGTTGGAGTCCCTCCTGGGCGTGATCGCCGACGGGGTGGACGTGAGCGTGGCGGAGGCCAGACAGGCGAGGGGCGGCTGAGGCCGGTCACCGGGCCCGTTCCCCGGGAGCGGGTGACCGCGGTGGTCCTTGTACGGGTGCCGTCAGGGCTGCCTGCGCCCCGGCGAGGAACGAGCGTCCGGCCCGGCCGAGACGGCGGGCACCGCCTACGTCCGATCCGGGCGGGTGATGTGGTCGGCGGTGCGGTCCCGGTGGGCCAGGGAGTCGGTCGTGGTCCGGGTGTTCTGCTGGATCAGCCGCCGCGCGTCGTCGGCGGCCGACCGTGCCACCTCCGGACGCGCCACCGGCCGGTGGGCGACCTCGGCGTCCTCGGGCAGGCCGATGTCCATGGGCAGCCCCGCGCGGCTGATCACCCGCAGCTGCGCCGCCTCCTGGGACCTCGAGGGGCGGATGTCCCCGTCCGGGGTGCGCCAGGCCCCCAGGCGGGCGCGCAGCCAGTCCGTTCCCTCCGGCCCCTTCTCCCACGGCGTGTGGTCGGGGCGGTGGGCCAGCGCGTGCCGCACGTCGGCCAGGGTCCACCCGGCGGAGAAGAAGCGCGCCGTCTCCCGCCGCAGGGTCGGGAAGTCGACGCGACGCAGTGACGGGTCCTCGCGCCGCAGCCACTCGCAGGCCGCGTGGACGTCGTGCGGTGTGTGCCGAGGGCGGTTGAGCGGGTCCTCCTGTGGACCGCGCAGCAGCGCGTCGTCCACGGTCACGATCACCTCGCCACGGCGGGTGTCCCAGATGCTGACCTCCTCGCGCGCCCATCCCTGGGACTCCACGAGCGCCGCGGCCATCCTGCGCAGGTCGATCTGGTCGTCACTGCTGATTCGGAACTCCGCCATGCCCACAGATTACTGGCGGCCGCTCATGTGATGCAGATCACACCTGCGCCACTGTCGCCCTGTAGGTGGGGTCTCGTGTGTTTATTCCTTGAACACAAGGTTTCTATGTTGTGCCTGACTTGTGCCTTGCATCACTAGTTTGTTTACACTTCTTGAAGTTGTGAGCGCCATCATCCGGCGTTTTCCTCAAGTTGACGATGGCAAGGAGATCACGTGAGCACCACGTCACCGGCGAGACCGAGGATGTCGGCCGGCCCTCACCTGCGTTACGTCGTCTTCATCGCCGCGGCGGCGGCGATGGGCGGTTTCCTCTTCGGCTACGACAGCGCCGTGATCAACGGGGCGGTCGAGGGGATCCGGGGCAGGTTCGGTGTCGGGTCGGGGCTGCTCGGCGCGGTCATCGCCATCCCCCTGCTCGGCGCGGCGGCGGGCGCCATGGCCGCGGGCCGCCTGGCCGACCGCGTCGGCCGGCCCAGGGTCATGCAGTTCGCCGCGGTGCTGTTCACGATCAGCGCGCTGGGCTCCATGCTGCCCATCGCGGTCTGGGACCTGGCGTTCTGGCGCGCCCTGGGCGGTGTGGCCATCGGGATGGCCTCGGTCATCGCCCCGGCCTACATCGCCGAGGTGGCGCCGGCCGCCTACCGGGGGCGGCTCGCCTCGTTCCAGCAGGCCGCGATCGTCCTGGGCATCGCCATCTCCCAGCTGGTCAACTGGGGGCTGCTCGCTCTCGCCGGGGGCGAGCAGCGCGGCACGCTGATGGGCCTGGAGGCCTGGCAGGTGATGCTGGGCGTCGAGGTGGTTCCGGCCGTGGTCTACGGACTGCTGGCGCTGCGCATCCCCGAGTCGCCGCGTTACCTGGTCGCCCGGGGGCGGAGGGAGGAGGCCAAGCGGGTGCTCGCGACGGTCGAGCCCGCCGGTGTCGACCTGGACGCCGAGGTCGCCCGGATCGACGAGCGGATGCGCAGCGAGCACAGGTCCACGCTCCGCGACCTCATGGGCGGTCGCGCCGGTCTGCTGCCCATCGTGTGGGTCGGTATCGGCCTGTCGGTCTTCCAGCAGCTGGTCGGCATCAACGTGATCTTCTACTACAGCTCCTCGCTGTGGCAGTCGGTCGGTGTCGACCCGAGCGGTTCCTTCCTCTACTCGTTCACCACGTCGATCATCAACATCATCGGCACCGTGATCGCGATGCTGCTCGTCGACCGGGTCGGCCGCAAGCCGCTGGCCGTGGTGGGTTCGGCCGGTATGGCCGTCTCGCTCGGCCTGGCGGCGTGGGCGTTCTCCTTCACGACCGAGACCGCCGCCGGGATCGCCCTGCCCGATCTCCAGGGCGCCGTCGCCCTGGTCGCCGCACACGCGTTCGTGCTCTTCTTCGCCCTCTCCTGGGGCGTGGTCGTGTGGGTGATGCTCGGCGAGATGTTCCCCAACCGCATCCGGGCCGCCGCCCTCGGTGTCGCCGCGTGCGCGCAGTGGGTCGCCAACTGGCTGATCACCGTCAGCTTCCCCTCGCTGTCGGAGTGGAACCTGTCGGGTTCCTACGTGCTGTACGCGCTGTTCGCCCTGCTCTCGATCCCGTTCGTCCTCCGGTGGGTGCCCGAGACCAAGGGCCGCTCGCTGGAGGAGATGGGATGAGTCCGGTCTAGACCGCGCTCCTCGTCTCGGCGGGTGGCCTTCGGGGGCGAGGGGCGATTTATGGGGGTTTTCGCGGCCAAATTAGAGGATCATCCTAATGCTCCATCTCTGTCGGGTTGGATGCTCCTCCAACCTTGGTCGGCGCGGTCCGCGCGGGTACTGACGCCCGCGCGGACCGGGGTTATGGTGACTGCCTGACGGCCCGGACGGGATGCCCGTACCGCGCCGGAGAGCCCGTTTCCGCTGGCCACAGCGGAACACACCGTTCCATCGAGCTGTAGGTGCCCGTGCCCCACACCGCATTCGAGGCCACGACCAACCGCGCGCTCCGGGTCTTCCTCCACGGACTCCCCGGCGTTGACGAGGTCGGAGCGCGGACCCGTGCCCAGGACCTGGCCACACGGTCCATCAAGACCACCGCCAAACGGCAGGCCATCGACCTGGCCATCCGGATGGTGGACCTCACCACTCTGGAGGGCGCCGACACGCCCGGCAAGGTCCGCGCCCTGTGCGCCAAGGCCGCCCTCCCCGATCCGGCCGACCGGACCGTTCCCAAGGTGGGCGCCGTGTGCGTCTACCCCGACCGCGTCGCCACCGCCGTCGAGGCCCTGCGGGGCACCGGCATCGGCGTCGCGTCGGTCGCCACGGCCTTCCCGGCCGGGCGCGCGCCCCTGGAGGTCAAACTCGCCGACACCCGCTGCGCGGTGGCCGACGGCGCGAGTGAGATCGACATGGTCATCGACCGCGGCGCCTTCCTGTCCGGCGACTACAAGAAGGTGTACGACGAGATCGTCGCGGTCAAGGAGGCCTGCGCGACCGCGCACCTGAAGGTCATCCTGGAGACCGGCGAACTGGTCACGTACGACAACGTCCGCCGCGCCTCCCACCTGGCCATCCACGCCGGCGCCGACTTCATCAAGACGTCGACGGGCAAGGTGTCCCCGGCGGCCACCCCGCCCGTCGTCCTGGTCATGCTGGAGGCCGTGCGCGACCACCACGCCGCCACCGGCAGGCACGTGGGCGTCAAACCCGCGGGCGGCATCCGCACCTCCAAGGACGCCATCCGCCAACTGGTCATGGTCAACGAGGTCGCCGGTCCCGACTGGCTGTCCCCCGACCTGTTCCGCATCGGTGCCTCCAGCCTGCTCAACGACCTGCTCATGCAGCGCACCAGGCTCAGCACCGGCACCTACCCGGGCCCCGACTACTACACGCTGGACTAGAGCCGTGATCTTCGACTACGCGCCCGCGCCGGAGTCCCGCTCCGTCGTCCGCCTGCGCGACACCTATGACCTGTTCATCGACGGTGAGTTCACCCCCGCCGAGGGCGCTGGGACCCTGCCGACGGTCAACCCCGCCGACGAGACCGAGCTCGCCCGCTTCGCGGTCGCCGGGGAGGCCGACGTCGACCGGGCGGTGGCCGCCGCCCGCCGCGCCCACGACACCGTGTGGAGCCGGATGTCCGGCGCCGAGCGCGGCAAGTACCTCTTCCGGATCGCCCGGATCATCCAGGAACGCTCCCGTGAGCTCGCCGTCCTGGAGTCGATGGACAACGGCAAACCCATCAAGGAGACCCGCGACGTCGACCTCCCCCTGGTCGCCGCGCACTTCTTCTACTACGCGGGCTGGGCCGACAAGCTCGCCCACGCGGGGCTCGGCCGCGACCCGCGCCCCCTCGGCGTGGCCGCCCAGATCATCCCGTGGAACTTCCCGCTGCTCATGCTCGCGTGGAAGATCGCCCCGGCCCTGGCCACCGGCAACACGGTCGTGCTCAAGCCCGCCGAGACCACGCCGCTGAGCGCGCTGGTCTTCGCCGAGATCTGCCAGGAGGCCGATCTGCCCCCGGGCGTGGTCAACATCGTCACCGGCGCGGGCGAGACCGGGCGGACCCTCGTGGAACACCCCGGCACCGACAAGGTCGCCTTCACCGGCTCCACCGAGGTCGGCCGCCAGATCGCCCGCTCGGTCGCGGGCACCGGCAAGCGCGTGACCCTGGAGCTGGGCGGCAAGGGCGCCAACATCGTCTACGACGACGCCGCCGTCGACCAGGCGGTCGAGGGGATCGTCTCCGGCATCTTCTTCAACCAGGGCCACGTGTGCTGCGCGGGGTCGCGCCTGCTGGTCCAGGAGTCGATCGCCGACGAGCTGCTGCCCAAGCTCAAGGAGCGGATCGGCAAGCTCCGACTCGGCGACCCGCTGGACAAGAACACCGACATCGGCGCGATCAACTCCGCCGCCCAGCTGGAGCGGATCCGGGAGCTGACCGACACCGTCGAGGAGGAGGGCGTGCAGCGCTGGTCGCCGTCCTGCGAGCTGCCGTCGGCCGGCTACTGGTTCGCCCCCACCGTCCTCACCGGCGTCAGCCAGGCACACCGTGTCGCCCGCGAGGAGATCTTCGGGCCGGTGCTGTCCGTACTCACCTTCCGTACCCCGGAGGAGGCGGTGGCCAAGGCCAACAACTCCCCGTACGGACTCTCCGCGGGCGTGTGGACGGAGAAGGGCTCCCGCATGCTGTGGACGGCCGAGCGCCTGCGCGCGGGCGTCATCTGGTCCAACACGTTCAACAAGTTCGACCCGACCAGTCCCTTCGGCGGCTACAAGGAGTCGGGATACGGCCGCGAGGGCGGACGGCACGGTTTGGAGGCCTACCTTGGCTAAGCAGCGCAGGACCGCTGAGGCGCCGAAGCCCCCGCGCCTGGCGGTCCGCAAGACGTACAAGCTCTACCTGGGCGGGGCGTTCCCGCGTTCGGAATCGGGCAGGTGCTACCCCGTGACCTCCACCGACGGCGACCACCTCGCCAACGCCGCACTGGCCTCCCGCAAGGACGCGCGCGACGCCGTCGCGGCCGCGCGCAAGGCCTTCGGGGGCTGGTCGTCGCGCACCGCCTACAACCGGGGACAGATCCTGTACCGGGTCGCCGAGGTCCTGGAAGGGCGCCGCGACCAGTTCGCCGCCGGTGCCGAGCGTGCCCAGGGGCTGTCGCGCGCCGCCGCCGACGAGGCCGTCTCGGCGGCGATCGACCGCTGGGTCTACTACGCGGGCTGGACGGACAAGGTCGCCCAGGTGCTGGGCGGCGCCAACCCCGTCTCCGGCCCCTACTACAACCACTCCGCCCCCGAGCCGACGGGCGTCGTGGCCGTGTTCGCGCCGCAGGGCGCCCCGCTGCTCGGACTGACCTCCGTGCTGGCGCCGGTCATCGCCACCGGCAACACCGCCGTCGTGGTCGTCTCCGAGAGCGCGCCCCTGGCCGCGGTCGACCTGGCCGAGGTGCTGGCCACCTCGGACGTGCCGGGCGGCGTGGTCAACCTGCTCACCGGACGGGTGCCGGAGATCGGTCCGCACCTGGCCTCGCACGCCGACGTCAACGCCCTGGACCTGACCGGTGCCGGGGACCTGGCGGCCGAGTTCGAGGAGGCCGCGGCCACCACCCTCACCCGGGTCCTGCGGCCCGGGCCCGGTGCCGACGGGGGAGAGGACGCCTGGCTCGATCCCGACCCGGGCACCGCCCGGATGACGCCGTTCCTGGAGACCAAGACGGTCTGGCACCCGATCGGGGTGTAACACTGGCGGACCGGGGCCCGTCCGGGTCCCGGTCCGACGCGGCCAACGAGGAGCGATCGTGGCGACCCACACACCGACCGAGCGCCCGGGCACGGCACGCGTGCGCGGCCTGCGCCTGGTCCGGCTCGACCGGACCGCAGCGGAGGTCGCCGTGCTGCGGGAGACGGTGCTCCGCCACCGCCTGGCACCCGGACAGTCCCGGTACACCGGACTTCCGGTACAGACCCTGCCGAGCGCCGACGCCGACCCCGCGCGCGTCCCGTTCGCCGTCGTGCGCACCGGCGCCGACGCCGCCGATCCCGAGACGGCGCGCGAGGCCTGCGCCGGTTTCGGGATCGTCGACCGGGTCGGCCACCTGCGCGACCTGGTCGACACGCCGGAGCACGCGGTGCTCCTACGCGCCTTCTACGTCATCCCCGCGTGGCAGGGTCTCGGTGTGGGCAGGACAGCCTGCTCCGCGCCCCTGCTCGACCTGCTCGTGGCTGGGGTAGCTCCCCGCGCCACGGAGATCGTGCTGTGCGTCAACGAGGCCAACGAGGTGGGTCGGCGCACCTACCGGTCGGCCGGGTTCGCCCCCACGGGGCGCACCCACCTCGACGACCTCAGCGGACCGCAGCTCGTCCTGTCCCGGCCCGTGCGCACGGGAGCGTGCCACCGTCCTTTGCCGAAGCCTCGGCCCGAACGAACGGAGAACCAGCAGTGACCCGCACACCCCAGGCCATCGCCGAGGAAGCCGCGACCGAGCTGCGCTCGCGTACCGGAGTGGACAGCTACGACGTCGCCCTGGTCATGGGTTCGGGCTGGGCGCCCGCCGCCGACCTTCTGGGCGAGTCCACCCACGAGGTGGCCACGGCCGAGCTGCCGGGCTTCCTACCGCCCGCCGTCGACGGCCACAGCGGCACGCTGCGCAGCGTGCGCGACGGGGAACGGAACCTGCTCGCCTTCCTGGGCCGCACCCACCTGTACGAGGGGCACGGCACCGACGCCGTCGTGCACAACGTACGCACCGCCGTCGCCGCCGGGGCCACGACCATCGTGCTCACCAACGCCGCGGGCGGCATCAACCCCGACTACTCCGTCGGCTCGCCCGTGCTCATCTGCGACCACATGAACATGACGGCGCGCTCACCTTTGACCTGCGCCGAGTTCGTCGACCTCAGTGAGACCTACAGCCCCAAACTGCGGGCCCTGGCCCGCGAGGTCGCCCCCGAGCTGCCCGAGGGTGTCTACGCGGCGATGCCCGGTCCGCACTTCGAGACGCCCGCCGAGATCCGCATGCTGCGGGCCATGGGCGCCGACCTCGTCGGCATGTCCACCGTGCTGGAGGCCATCGCCGCCCGCGCGGCCGGCGCCCAGGTCCTGGGGATGTCCCTGGTCACCAACGTGGCGGCCGGGCTGGAAGGCGCAAATCTGGACCACGAGGACGTGCTGGCCACCGGGCGCGACGCCGCCGGGACGGTCGGCCGCCTGCTCGCCGACATCGTGGCCAAGCTCTAGCCGGTGTTCGTGCGGGGCCTGCCGCTTCGGCCCGCCCGTCGCCCGCCACCGCCCGGGACC
>NZ_ANBC01000211.1 GCF_000341125.1 Nocardiopsis lucentensis DSM 44048
GAGGAGTTGGGCGCCCTGCTGGACCGCGTCGAGTCCGGTGACGCCGCGGCCCTGGCCGACCTCGAGGACCGCTTCTCCGCCCGCCTGGAGTTCGGTACCGCCGGACTGAGGGGAGAGCTGGGCGCGGGCCCGGGCCGCATGAACCGGGCCGTGGTCATGCGTGCGGCCGCCGGGATCGGCGCCTGGCTGGCCGCCGGGAGCCACGTGGTCGTCGGGTACGACGCCCGCCACGGTTCGGCGGACTTCGCCGAGGCGAG
>NZ_ANBC01000212.1 GCF_000341125.1 Nocardiopsis lucentensis DSM 44048
TGCTCACCGGGGCCGGGCACCGGGTGTCGGTGCTGCCGCGCCCCCTGCCCACCCCCGTCCTGGCGTTCGGCGTGCGCGATCTGGGCGCCGACGCCGGGATCATGGTCACCGCCAGCCACAACCCGCCGCGGGACAACGGGTACAAGGTCTACGTCGGTGGGGACGGCCCGAACGCGGGCGCCCAGATCGTCGCCCCGGTCGACGCGGAGATCTCCGCGGCCATCGACGCCGTCGGACCGCTCGGTGACCTGCCGCTGGGCCGGGACTGGACGGTCCTGGGGGAGGAGGCGGTCGAGCGCTATCTGGCGGCGGTCACCGCCCTGCCGCTGGGCGCCGACCGGGACCTGGCCATCGCCTACACGCCGATGCACGGCGTGGGCGGCGAGGTGCTGCTGGCCGCCATGGAGCGGGCGGGGTTCGCCCGCCCGTCCGTGGTCGACGTCCAGTTCGCCCCCGATCCCGACTTCCCGACCGTGGAGTTCCCCAACCCCGAGGAACCGGGGGCGATGGACCTGGCGATCGAGGCCGGGCGGGCCGGGAAGGCCGACCTGGTGCTGGCCAACGACCCCGACGCCGACCGGCTCGCCGTCGCGGTGCCCGGCCACGGGCTGCTCACGGGCAACGAGGTCGGCGGTCTGTTGGCCGAGTACGTGCTCGACCACACCTCCGGGGCCGACCGGGCGGTGGCGACCTCGATCGTGTCCTCCAGTCTGCTGGGCAAGATCGCCCGCGACCGGGGGGTGCACTACGAGGAGACCCTCACCGGGTTCAAGTGGCTGGCCCGGGCCGGCGGTCCCGGTCGGCGGCCGGTCTTCGCCTACGAGGAGGCGCTGGGGTACTGCGTCGGCGGTGACGGGGGCCGCCCCGTGGCCGACAAGGACGGTATCGGCGCGGCGCTGGTGATGGCGGCGCTCGCGGCCGAGGCCCGGCGCGAGGGGCGCACGCTGGTGGATCTGTTGGACGACCAGGCGCGCCGGTACGGCCTGCACCTGAGCGACCAGCTCTCGGTGCGAGTGAAGGACCTGTCAGTGATCTCGGCGGCGATGCGGCGGTTGCGTGCCGAGCCGCCCACGGAGTTCGGTCCCCTGAAGGTGGCCGGGGTCGACGACTTCTCCGGGGGCCACGAGGGGCTTCCCCCGACCGACGCCCTGCGGTTCCGGCTGGAGGGTGGTGTCTGGGGTCGGGTGACGCTGCGGCCCTCGGGCACCGAGCCCAAACTCAAGGCCTACGTCGAGGTGGTTCTGGACGCGGACGCGGACGTGGCGGCCGCTCGTGCGCGGGGTGCCGCGCTGCTCGCGGACCTGGTGTCCTCGGTCGCCGGGGTGGTCGGGGCCTGAGCCCGCCTCGGGCGGTTCACTCGAACTCGGGGGGCTCCACGACGGGGCGGTGGACGACCTCGTCGATCACGGTGAGCGTCTGGGTGTCGGTCACACCGGGGAGGGACTGGAGCCGGGTGAGGATCAGGTCGCGCAGCTGGTTGGTGTCGGAGACGCGGACGAGGAGGACGATGTCCGCCGATCCCACCACGTACCAGCAGTACTCGATCTCGGGGTAGGAGGACAGGATCTCGCGGTTGGCGCGCCAGTCCGGCTGGCTTCCGGAGATGAGGACGAGCGCGGTGACGCCGAGCCCCATCTTGGCGTGGTCGGTCACCACGGAGTACCCGCGGATGACGCCCTCGTCGGTGAGCCGCTTGATCCGGTTGTAGGCCGTGGCCCTGGAGACGTTGGCCAGTGCGGCGATCTCCGTGATCCCGGTCCGCGCGTCCTTGGCGAGGGCGCTCAGGATGGTCTGGTCGGTGGAGTCCGGCCGCCGGCCGCTCCTGCGCTGGTCGCCCATGGCCATGTGCGTGCTCCTCGTGTGCTCTTGTGCCAGTGTCCGCCCCTTCCGTCGTCTTTGACCGGGGCTAACGAACTACCAGGTAAACGTTGTTCTCGTCCATTGGGATCTCAGTCCGCGAGATTGGGCGGCCGAGGGTGGGCGCCGCCGTCCCGGGAGGGGGATAACCGCGGAGGAACGTTCCGGGAGACCTCGCGCGGGCCCGACGGGAGTGGTGTCGGGTCGGGGGAGTCTGACTGTACTCAAGGTGGATGACATCGCTGGGGCGGGGGTTTCCCTGACCCGTGAGTAACTACACCGCGCTTCGGCAAACGTGACAGAACTTCTCCTCTTGTGGTCCTTTCTGTTGCTGTTTGTCGCATTGATTCCCGCTCATGGCGGCACGTTGTCCACATGTGGCCAGGAGCGACGGCTACGCTCGGTGCACTACGCGCGGTGATTCCGTCCTCGCGTGGCGTGCCTTCGAGGTGGGGGCGCGGCGCGGTCGTCCCGAGTTCCGGTCGGTGTGGAGTCAGGGTGGAGCGAGGTCCGGTTCGCGGTGTATCGCATGATGTGCCGTTTTCTGCCGAGACTGCGTGCCCATGTTAGACATTTAAGAACATGTGGCTGCTCTACGTCCTCATTTGTATCAACTATGGGCATGTATCTAGCTATTCTGTCGAGATGTCCGGAGAATCACGGGTAGGACCGTGACACCCGAGCCCCGACCGCGTCACCACGCGCGGGGCCACGTTGGGAGCCGCTCGACCATGCCCACCCGTCGCCCGCCATCGCCCCAGAGTCCGCTTCGCGGAGAGGGAGGGGCCGCGCGCCCAGTGCCTTCCGACGATGAGCCGGAGGGCCGGGGATCCATCGCCGTGGACCACCTGCCGCCCGACCTCACCCGCGCGCTCTACCGCCACATGCGGACCGCGCGCGACCTGGACGCCGAGGCCATCGCCCTCCAGCGCCAGGGCGTCTTCCCCGCCTACGTGTCCGTGCGCGGTCAGGAGGCCGCCCAGGTCGCCAGCGCCGCGGCCATGGACCCCGAGCGGGACTTCGTCTTCCCCACCTACCGCGAGATGGCCTCCGCCCTGGCCTACGGAGTGGAGATGGTCGGCTACATGGCCACCCACCGCGCCCTGTGGCACGGCGGCCTGTACGACGTCATGGCCTCCCGCTTCGGCGCGATCAACGCCGTGGTCGGCGGACCCGTGCCGCACGCGGTCGGCTGGGCCGTCGGTGAACGGCTGCGCGGCGACGACGGCGTCGCCCTGGCCTACTTCGGGGACGGGGCCAGCTCGGAGGGCGACGTCCACGAGGCGATGAACTTCGCCGGGGTCATGGCCGCCCCCGTCGTCTTCTTCTGCCAGAACAACCAGTGGGCGCTGTCGGTCCCCAACCACCGCCAGGTCGCCGGCGGCTCGGTCCGCGCGCGAGCCGAGGGCTACGGGATGCCCGGTGTCCTGGTCGACGGCAACGACGCCGGGGCCGTGTACCAGGCCACCGCCGCGGCGGTGGCCCGCGCCCGCCGCGGCGAGGGCCCCACCCTGATCGAGGCGCTGACCTACCGTGTCGAGCCGCACTCCACCTCCGACGACCCCGGCCGCTACCGGGACGAGGCCGACACCGAGCGCTGGCGCCGCCGGGACCCCCTCGACCTGCTGCGCGCGGCCCTGGTCGAGGCCGGGCACGCCGACGAGGAGTCGCTCGCCGAGGTGGACGCCGCGGCCAGGACGCGCGCCGAGGCCATCCGCGACGGCGTGGCCGCCGCGCCCGAACCGGACGGCTCCGAGCTGTTCACGCACGTCTTCCGGGAGACCACCGACGAGCTGACCCGGCAGCGCCGTGTCTGGCAGGAAGAGGTCGAGCTGTGACCGAGCTGATCGAACGGGCCGACGCCCCCGCGACCGCCACCACCGTCGAACTGTCCATGCAGCAGGCGATCAACCGCGCCCTGCGGGTCCTGCTCGCCGAGGACCCCGACACCCTCGTCTTCGGTGAGGACGTCGGCGCCCTGGGCGGCGTCTTCCGCGTCACCGACGGGCTCCAGAAGGAGTTCGGCGACCAGCGTGTCTTCGACACCCCCCTGGCCGAGTCCGCGATCATGGGCATGGCGGTCGGCCTGGCCATGAACGGTTGGCGCCCGGTGCCCGAGCTCCAGTTCGACGGCTTCGCGTACCCGGCCATCGACCAGATCGTCAACCAGGTCGCCCGGATGAACTACCGGACCCGGGGGGCCGCGCCCATGCCGATCACCCTGCGCCTGCCCTCCTTCGGCGGGATCCAGGCGCCCGAGCACCACGGCGAGAGCCTGGAGGCGCTCTTCGCGCACACGCCCGGACTCAAGGTGGCCGCCCCCTCCGACGCGGGCGACGCCTACACCCTGCTGCTCCAGTCGGTCCGCTCCGACGACCCGGTCGTGTTCATGGAGCCCAAGGCCCGCTACTGGGACCGCAAACCCGTCCAGCTCCTGGAACCCACCACTCCGATCGGCACCAGCCGTGTCGTCCGCCCCGGACGCCACGCCACCCTCATCGCCTGGGGCGCCATGGTGCACCGCTGCCTCCAGGTCGCCGAACTGGCGGCGGAGGACGGCGTGGACCTGGAGGTGCTGGACCTGCGCTGGCTCAAGCCGATCGACGCCGCCGGGCTGGCCGCCTCGGTCGCCCGCACCAAGCGCGCCGTCGTCGTCCACGAGGCCCCGCTCACCGCCGGACTGGGCGCGGAGGTGGCCGCCCTGGTCACGGAGAGCTGCTTCCGCGACCTGTCCGCCCCCGTCCAGCGCGTCACCGGATTCGACGTCCCCTATCCCGCGGGTCCCCTGGAGCCGCAGTACCTGCCGACCATCGACCGCGTCCTGCTCGCGGTGCAACGGACCCTGGAGTACTAGACGACCATGGCAGAGGACAACACCACCTTCACCCTTCCCGACCTCGGCGAGGGACTGGTCGAGGCCACCGTCCTGGAGTGGCAGGTCGCCGTCGGCGACCGCGTCGAGCGCAACGCCCCGCTGGTGGAGGTCGAGACCACCAAGTCCGCCGTGGTCATCCCCTCGCCGACCGAGGGCAGGGTGGTCACCCTGCACGCGGAGGAGGACGAGGTCGTCCCGGTGGGGGCACCCCTCGTCACCTTCGCCGTCACGGTGAGTGACGAAGCCCCTCAGGCGGGCATCGTCGGAAAGGTCCCGACGGAGGAGGCCAAGCCCGCGCGCCGCGTGCGGCTGAAGCCGCCGACGGACTGAGGACCACCACGTCAGAAGGCCCGTTCGGATGTAACCACAAACGCATACCGGAAATCTCCGGTGGCGTTTATAGGAACATCTGATTGGGCCTTCGGTTTTTCCTGGGTGAAACACCAAGTCCACAATCGATTGGGGAATCATGACCGCGAATCTGGTCGGTGACGTGACAATGCGCTATGCGGATTTGCCTCCGGGTGAACCGGCGGGTGCCGTGCCGGTCCTACTTCTGCACGGATTCGGCACCGACTTCGGTATGAATTGGTCCGCCGCGGGATGGCCGCAGGCGCTCGGCGGAGCCGGACTGCGCGTGCTGGGCCCGGACCTGCGCGGTCACGGCGCCAGTGACAAGCCCCTCGACGAGGCCTCCTACCTGCCCGAACGCTTCACCGCCGACCTGCTGGGCCTGCTCGACGAGCTCGCGGTGGACCGGGTCGACCTGGTCGGTTACTCCATGGGCTCCCGTCTGGCCTGGGACCTGGCCCTGACCGCCCCCGACCGGGTGCGGCGCGCCGCCCTGGGCGGTTTCGGGCCGGTCAACGCCTTCGCCGACGCCGACCTGTCCGCACCCGGCGCCGGCGACACCCCCTTCGACCAGGTCTTCCGGACCGTGGCCGGGCTCCCGGGCAACGACGCCGACGCGCTGGCCGCCTGCGCGCGAGGCCAGGCCGCCCGCCCGTTCACCGAGGACCCCAAGCCCGTCGGCGTGCCCCTCCTGCTCGTCTCCGGCGCCCGGGATACGCTCGCGACGGGAGCCGAGGACCTGGCGGCCCGCTGCGGCGGGACGCATGTCGAGATCCCCGGGCGAGACCACGCCAACGCGGTGTCCTCGCGTGTCTTCAAGCAGGCCGTCGTGGACTTCCTGGTTGGATAGTCCGGTCTAGACCGGATGGCTCCGCCGGAGTCGCGTCGTGGCCCCGGCGGGGAAGTGTGACACATGGTAATCGACTGGGGGCGGGGTGTGAAAACCCCTCTCCGCGCCGGAGAACCTCAGGTCGGATAAGGAGGAACGGGAATCTGGCCGCCGTCACACGGGGCTTGCCCGGCAAGAGTCGGGTGAGGCGTCGTGTCTCTCAGCTCTCGCCTTCATAACAACTCAGTCCGCATGTCACGTGTACTTTCCACCAGCGGATATTGTCCGGCAACAGAACTCAGGTCGGATCCGTGATGAATGCGGGCCGCTGAGAGGGCGAAGGGGAGAGTTACCGAAGTGAAGCGCAGCAACGCGGCCAAGTTCGCCGCCGCCGCGGCGGCGGGTGTGCTGGCCCTCACCGCGTGTGACAACGCGACCGACAACGCCAGTGACGGCGGCGGCAACGGCGGCGAGGAGACCTCCGACGTCCGCGTCGGCCTGGCCTACGACGTCGGCGGACGTGGCGACCGCTCGTTCAACGACTCGGCCTACCGAGGTCTGACCCAGGCCGCCGAGTCTCTGGGAGTGGAGACACGTGACTTCGAGCCCGCCGACGGCGAGCCCGAGTCCGCCAAGGAAGAGCGCCTGGCGACCATGGCCAACGAGGGCTTCGACGTCGTCATCGCCGTCGGGTTCGCCTACGCCGAGTCCGTCCAGGCCGTCGCCGAGGAGTACCCCGACGTCCACTTCGCGATCGTGGACTCCGAGATCGAGGGCCTCCACAACGTGACCAGCCTGGTCTTCGCCGAGGAGCAGGCCTCCTTCCTGGCCGGCGCCGCCGCGGCGCTGTCCACGGAGGACGACCACGTCGGCTTCATCGGCGGTGTCGAGACCCCGCTGATCCAGAAGTTCGAGGCCGGGTTCGTCGCGGGTGCCGAGCACGTCAGCGATGACATCGAGATCGAGATCGACTACATCAGCCAGCCGCCGGACTTCAGCGGCTTCAGCGACCCCGCCGCGGGCCGCGAGACCGCCCAGGCCCAGTACGACCGCGGCGCGGACGTCGTCTACCACGCCGCCGGGGCCTCCGGCAACGGTGTCCTCCAGGCCGCCGTGGAGAACGACTTCCTGTTCATCGGTGTCGACAGCGACCAGTACGCGAACGCCGAGGACGACCAGAAGCCGTACGTGCTCACCTCCGCCATCAAGCAGGTGGACGTGGCCGTGTACGAGCTGATCCAGGACGCCGTCGAGGGCGACGTCGAGGGCGGCATCCAGCGCTTCGACCTGGCCTCGGGCGGTGTGGACTACACCCAGTCCAACGAGGAGCTCATCGATCCGCTGGTCGAGGAGCTCGACGGGTACAAGCAGCAGATCATCGACGGCGAGATCGAGGTCCCGACCGCCCCGTAACACGCCGCGCCACGGGCCGGTCCCGTGGCACCGCACCGGAGGCGGCACCGGAGCGCGGAGGACCCGCGCCCGGTGCCGCTGCCGGTTGCCGCTTCGCGACGACGGCGTCCGGAGGCCGACACGCCCCCCACGCCCCGCCGCCAGTTCCACGAGGAGACAGATGAGCAGCACGTCATCGGGCGGCGGGTCGAGCCGAACCCCCGCCGTCGAGCTGCACGGGATCACCAAGCGTTTTCCCGGAGTCGTGGCCAACCACGACATCGACATCACCGTGGCTCCCGGTACCGTGCACGCCATCGTCGGCGAGAACGGTGCGGGTAAGTCCACGCTGATGAAGACCCTGTACGGGATGCACCGCCCCGACGAGGGCACCATCACGGTCAAGGGTCAGGAGGTGCGCTTCCACTCGCCCTCCGACGCGATCCGCCACGGCATCGGCATGGTGCACCAGCACTTCATGCTCGCGGACAACCTCACCGTCCTGGAGAACGTGGTCCTGGGCGCCGAGCGCCGCCACGGCATCGGCAGGCGCGCCCGTGCCGAGATCCAGAAGCTGTCCGCCCAGTACGGCCTGGGCGTCGAGCCCGACCGCCTGATGGAGGACCTGGGCGTCGGCGACCGCCAGCGGGTGGAGATCCTCAAGGTCCTCTACCGGGGCGCCGAGACGATCATCCTCGACGAGCCCACCGCCGTCCTGGTCCCGCAGGAGGTCGACGAGCTCTTCGACAACCTGCGCGAGCTCAAGCGCGAGGGCCTGACCGTCATCTTCATCTCGCACAAGCTCGACGAGGTCCTGTCCGTCGCCGACGACATCACCGTCATCCGCCGGGGGACCACGGTGGCCACCGCCGACCCGAGCACCACCACCGCCCGGGAACTGGCCACCCTCATGGTCGGCGGCGAACTGCCCGTCCCGGAGCTGCGCGAGTCCACCGTGACCGACCACGTCGTGCTCTCGCTCGACGGGGTCACCGTCCGCTCCCCGGAGGGGCGCCCGCTCGTGGACGAGGTCAGCGTCGACATCCACCGCGGCGAGATCGTCGGTATCGCCGGTGTCGAGGGCAACGGCCAGTCCGAGCTGATCGAGGCCATCATGGGCATGCGCCACCTCGCCTCGGGCCGCATCCGCCTGGAGGGCCAGGACGTCACCGGCTGGTCCACGCTGCGCATCCGCGAGGCGGGTGTCGGCTACATCCCCGAGGACCGTCACCGGCACGGTGTGCTGCTGGAGTCCCCGCTGTGGGAGAACCGCATCCTGGGCCACCAGACCAAGGCGCCCAGTGTGCGCGGACCCTGGATCAACAGGGTGGGGGCGCGCGCCGACTCCGAGCGCATCGTCGCCGAGTACGACGTGCGCACGCCCAACATCGACGTCATCGCCGACGCGCTGTCCGGCGGCAACCAGCAGAAGTTCATCATCGGCCGGGAGATGAGCGGTCAGCCGCGCTTCCTGGTCGCCGCGCACCCCACGCGCGGTGTGGACGTGGGCGCCCAGTCGGCCATCTGGGAGCAGCTGCGCGAGGCCCGCGCCGCCGGCCTGGCGGTGCTGCTGATCTCCGCCGACCTGGACGAGCTGATCGGCATGTCCGACACGATCCACGTGATCCTCCGCGGCCGCCTGGTCGCGGAGGCCGACCCGACCACCGTCACCCCCGAACAGCTGGGCTCGGCCATGACCGGCGCCGGACTGCGCGCGGGAGGCGGTTCCACGGAGAGTGACAGCGGTGCTGAGGGTACTGACCGTGCCGACGAGGACGGGGGCGAGTCGTGAAGACCTCTGACAACCGACGCCCGCTCCCCGGACCCGTGGCGTTCGTCATCGCGGTGGTCCTGGGCACGGGTGTCACGTTCGCCCTCGACATGGCGCTGCTGTGGTGGGCGGCGCTGATCATCGGCGTCACCGCGGCCTTCGCGTTCGTGGCCGTGACCCACTCCATGGTGCCGCCCGAGCGCCGCGTCGCGGCCGCCGGGACGGACGAGAAGGGCACCGCGCTGCACAACACCCTGGTGGTGCCGACGGCCCTGGTGCTGTCGGTGGTCGCCGGACTGCTGTCGGCGTGGCTGCTGGACCTGCAGTTGATCGAACCGGTGGCCGCGGCCGTCGGCGCCGTCATCGGCTCGGCGCTGACCTTCCTGCTGTT
>NZ_ANBC01000213.1 GCF_000341125.1 Nocardiopsis lucentensis DSM 44048
CTGTCCTTCGCCGCCGTGTTCGCGGCCGGGCTGATCGCGATCGCGGTGACCGCGCTCGTGCTGCTGTTCAGCGGCATCGACCCGATGGCGACGTTCGCCCGGATGCTGGAGTACGGCACCCGGCCGGACAGCATGGTGCAGATCATCAACGACAGCACCACCTACTACCTGGCCGCCGTGGCCGTGGCGATCGGCTTCAAGATGAAGCTGTTCAACATCGGCGTCGACGGCCAGTACCGGCTGGGGGG
>NZ_ANBC01000214.1 GCF_000341125.1 Nocardiopsis lucentensis DSM 44048
TCAGCCAGCTCGTCATGATCGTCGTGGCGGTGGCCGTGGGCGGTGCCTGGGCGGGCATCGCCGGGTACCTCAAGGTCGCCCGGGGCGTGTCCGAGGTGATCTCCACGATCATGCTCAACGCGATCGCCACCGGCATCACCGCCTACCTGCTGAGCACCGACCGCCTCGCGGTCCAGATCAGCACCAACAACATCGGTACCCCGCCGCTGCCCGAGTCGTCGTGGGTCCCCGGGATCCCCGCGTTCTTCCTCGGTTCGGACCGGGAGATCTTCGGCCTGGTGTTCCTGGCCGTCGCGGTCGGCGTCGGCTACTCGGTGATGCTCAACCGCACCCGATTCGGCTTCGAGCTGCGCTCCACGGGCCAGTCGCAGTCGGCGGCCGAGGCCAGCGGCATCAACGTCAAGAAGATGGTGTTCCTGTCCATGCTCTTCTCGGGCATGGTCGCCGGTCTGGTGGGCCTGCCCCAGCTGCTGGGGAGCGCGCACTACTACGCGTTGGACTTCCCCACCGGCATCGGCTTCATCGGCATCGCCATCGCCCTGCTGGGCCGCAACCACCCGGTGGGCATCGTCTTCGCCGCCCTGTTCTGGTCCTTCCTGACCCAGGCGGCCAACATCCTGCCCTTCGACAACATCCCGCAGGAGATCGCGGTCATCGCGCAGGCCACCATCGTGCTCACGGTCGTCGTGGTCTACGAGGTCGTGCACCGCTGGGGCCGCCGCTACCAGCAGCAGCAGATCGGCAAGCAGCTCGGCGCCACGACCGTGGCCGCC
>NZ_ANBC01000215.1 GCF_000341125.1 Nocardiopsis lucentensis DSM 44048
AGACCGGCCCGAAGACCGACGGCGAACGCGGCGGGGAGGCACAGTGAGCCAGGAACTCAACGTCACGGAGGCGGTGCACGAGTCGCCGTACCGTCCTCGGGGATGGGCCAGGTGGCGCTTCCTCACCCTGACCTGCGCGGTGTTCGTGGCCCTGTCGGGGCTGCGGGTCATCACGGGCCAGGACATGCTCACCGACGCGGGCACCATCAACACCACGCTCGCCTTCGCGGTGCCCATCGGCCTGGCCGGTCTGGGCGGTCTGTGGGCGGAGCGCTCCGGCATCATCAACATCGGCCTCGAAGGCATGATGATCCTGGGCACGTGGTTCGGGGCCTACTTCGCGTGGTCCTTCGACAACCCCTGGATCGGCCTGATGGCGGGCGTGCTCGGCGGCATGCTGGGCGGCCTGCTGCACGCGGTGGCCACGGTGACCTTCGCGGTCGACCACATCGTCTCCGGTGTGGCGATCAACATCCTCGCGCTCGGCGCGATGCGGTACATGTCGATCCTGCTCTACTCGGACGTGCCCGGCGCGGGCGCGGCGCAGTCCCCGACGACGCCGTCGTTCCCGACCCTGAACCTGCCGTGGCTGCCGGGCGTGCTGGAGCCCGTCGCCGACAGCGGGATCTTCCTGGTCGGCGACCTGGCGTCGCTGGTGATCGGACTGACCACGCGGATGTCGGCGCTGACCCTCATCGCGCTGCTCATGATCCCGGTGACCTACCTGCTGCTGTGGAAGACCAGGTTCGGGCTGCGGCTGCGGTCGGTCGGTGAGAACCCCGACGCCGCCGAGTCCCTGGGCGTGCCCGTGTACAGCTTCAAGTACATCGCCGTGGTCATCTCCGGCGGCCTGGCGGGCATGGGCGGCGTGTTCCTCGCGATCGTCGCGTCCAACATCTACCAGGAGGGTCAGACCGGCGGCCGCGGGTACATCGGTCTGGCCGCGATGATCTTCGGCAACTGGCGGCCCGGCGGCCTGGCCATGGGCGCCGGCCTGTTCGGCTACACCGACGCCCTCCAGGTGCGCGGCGGCGGCGAGGCGATCCACGCCCTGCTGCTGCTCCTGGCGGTGGCGCTGCTCGCGGTCGCGATCTGGCAGGTCCGCTCCGACCGCAAGGGCCTGGCCGTCGCCGGTGCGCTGGCCGGTCTCCTGCTGCTGGTCTGGTACTTCACCACCGACTCCCTGCCCCGGGAGCTGGCCACCTACAGCCCGCACATCGCGACCCTGCTGGTGCTGTCGCTGGCCTCGCAGAGCCTGCGGCCACCCGCGGGCATCGGTAAGCAGTGGAGGGCGAGCCGGTCATGACGGACACAGCCCCGGATCCCGGGACCGTGGACTGGGCGGCGCTGCGCGCGGTCGCCCGGCAGGCCATGGGGAACGCCTACGCACCCTACTCGCGGTACCCGGTGGGCGCCGCGGCCCTGGTCGACGACGGTCGGATCGTCAGCGGCTGCAACGTGGAGAACGCCTCCTACGGGCTCGCCCTGTGCGCGGAGTGCGGTCTGGTCAGCGCCCTGCACGCCTCCGGCGGCGGGCGGCTGACCGCGTTCAGCTGCGTGGACGGCGAGGGGGAGACCCTCATGCCGTGCGGGCGCTGCCGACAGCTGCTGTACGAACACGGCGGGCCGCACCTGCTGGTCGACACCCCCGAGGGGGTCCTGACCATGGACCAGGTGCTTCCGCAGGCCTTCGGGCCGCACAACCTCACGCAGTGACCGGGACGTCTCCCCGGCGCCGGAGATCCGGTGCCGGGGAGACGCCTTTTCAGCCACGGTTCCGCGAAGAAGGGGAACAGGACATGGACGTCATCGAGATCATCAGGGCCAAGCGCGACGGCGCGGAGCTCACTCCCGAACAGATCGACTGGGTGATCGACGCCTACACCAGGGGCGAGGTCGCCGAGGAGCAGATGTCCGCGCTGGCCATGGCGGTCTTCCTGCGCGGGATGAACCGGGGCGAGGTGAGCCGCTGGACCGAGGCGATGCTCGCGTCCGGTGACCGGCTGGACTTCTCCGACCTGGAGCGGCCCACCACGGACAAGCACTCGACCGGCGGCGTGGGCGACAAGATCACCCTGCCGCTCACGCCCACCGTGGCGGCCTGCGGCGCGGCCGTGCCGCAGCTGTCCGGACGGGGGCTCGGGCACACGGGCGGCACCCTGGACAAGCTGGGGTCGATCCCCGGGTGGCGGGCCTCGCTCAGCACGGACGAGATGCGCGCGGTGCTCTCCGGCACCGGCGGTGTCATCTGCGCGGCCGGGACCGGGCTCGCGCCCGCCGACCGCAAGCTGTACGCGCTGCGCGACGTGACCGGGACGGTCGAGTCGATCCCCATGATCTCCGCGTCGATCATGAGCAAGAAGCTCGCCGAGGGCACCGGGTCGCTCGTCCTGGACGTCAAGGTGGGTTCCGGCGCGTTCATGAAGGACGTCGACTCCGCCCGGGAGCTGGCGCGCACGATGGTGGACATCGGCAACGACCACGGGGTGCGCACGGTCGCGCTGCTCACCGACATGTCCACGCCGCTCGGCCGCCGGGTCGGCAACGCGCTGGAGGTGGCCGAGGCGGTCGAGGTGCTCTCCGGGGGCGGCCCCGCCGACGTGGTGGAGCTGACCGTGGCGCTGGCCCGGGAGATGCTGGCCGCCGCCGGGCTCACGCCCGGCCGGGACGGGGTCAAGGACCCGGCCGAGGCGCTCAGGGACGGCAGCGCGCTGGCGTCGTGGAAGGAGATCGTCCGGGCGCAGGGCGGCGACCCGGACGCGCCGCTGCCGGAGGCCGCCGAGACCCGCGTGGTGCTGGCGCCCGTGTCGGGGACCCTCACCCGGCTGGACGCCTACCAGGTGGGGCTGGCCGCGTGGCGGCTCGGCGCCGGGCGAGAGCGCAAGGAGGACGCGGTGTCCTTCGGCGCGGGGGTGACCCTGCACGCCAAGCCGGGGGAGACGGTCGCGGCGGGGGGGCCGC
>NZ_ANBC01000216.1 GCF_000341125.1 Nocardiopsis lucentensis DSM 44048
TCGACCGCGCGGCCGAGGCCCTGGAGGGCGCGTTCGAGATCGAGGCGGACGCGGAGTACGAGGCTCGGCCGCTGGTCATCGACCGCGTGGCCTGATCGCGCGCTGACCCGGCGAGGGGCCGCACCGGAAGACGGGTTCCGGTGCGGCCCCTCGTGTGTTCGGGGCCGATACGTCGGCCATGGACCTGGCCCCGAGCGCGGGTCACGGGCGGATGCGGATCGGGCGAGGCGCCCGGCCCCGTGTCCGGCGACGCCCCCGCCCCGGTTTCGGGCGATCCCGGTGAGAAGGTCTTGCTTTCCCAAGGGACGGACACTACTTTCATATGTAAGAGAAACCTTTCAGGTGAAGGAGAGCGATGACAGCATCACCGCCCACCGGCGACGAGCTGGTCGACATGCTGGCGGCGCTGTCCCATCCGCTGCGTGTGCGCATCATCGCGTCGCTGGCCGCCCGCCGGAACTACGTGAGCGGCCTCGCCCGCGAGATCGGCATCAGCCGCCCCCTCCTTCATATGCACCTGCGACGCCTGGAGGCGGCTGGACTGATCGTCGGGGCCCTGGAGCTCTCCGACGACGGCAAGGCCATGAAGTACTACGACGTCACCGACTTCGACGTGCGACTGTCGCCGTCGGCCCTGGCCGAGGCGGCCGCCACCCTCACCACAGCGGACCCGGGCAAGGGTTCCCACACGAAGGAGCAGTCCTGATGGACTTCACCACCTGGCCGGGCGCCATTCTCGGGCTCGGCGTGCTGATCATGGCGACCATCCTCATCGGCGGCGCGATGGCCGCCTACCTCGACATGCGCAAGACCAAGCTGGAGGCCGCACAGCGCGACGACCTCCGCCAACTCGTGAACCGGTACGAACAGCTGGCCGAGAACACCCTCGACGCTCAGCAGCGCACGGCCAACGACGTCGCCGAACTGCGTTCGCGTGCCACCTCCATCGAGCAGATCCTCCGGACGGTGGAGTAGCGCATGAGAGCGGTCGTCCACCGTGCCTTCGGCCCTCCCGACGTGCTGAACGTGGAGGAGGTCCCCACACCCACCCCCAGGTCCGACGAGTTGCTCATCCGGGTCCACGCGGCGACGGTCACCGCTGTGGACTCGGCGGCCCGCCGGGGCGAACCCCTGCCCGCCAGGCTGACCTTCGGGCCGATCCGACCGAAGTACCCCACGCTCGGCGCGGACTGCGCGGGGCGGGTCGAGGCCGTCGGCGAGAACGTGCGCGACTTCGCCCCGGGCGACGAGGTCCTCGCACTCAGCGGAAGCTTCGGCACGCACGCCGAGTACGTCTGTGTTCCCCAGGACTCGCCCGTGGTGGCCAAGTCCGCCGTACTGACGTTCGCCGAGACGGTCGCCGTGTCCGAGGGGGCGCTGACCGCGCTGCCCTTCCTGCGCGACGCGGCCCGGCTGAGGGCAGGTCAGTCGATCCTCGTCAACGGCGCCTCGGGCAGCATCGGCAGCGCGGCGGTCCAACTGGCCGCGCACATGGGAGCCGAGGTCACCGCGGTGTGCGGCGGCGCCAACTCCGACCTGGTCCGCTCGCTGGGGGCCAGCCGGGTGGTCGACCACACCGTCGAGGACTTCACCCGGGCACGGGAAGCCTACGACGTCATCTTCGACGCGGTCGGCAAGAGCTCGTTCGGCCGCTGTCGCGGTGCGCTCAGGGTGGGCGGGCACTACCTCACGACCGTCTCCAGCATGGCGATCATGGGTCAGACGATGTGGACGAGGCTCGGGCGGAAGAGGGCCAGCATCGCGCTCACGGGGCTGAGACCGGCTCCGGACAAGGCCAGGGACCTCGTGCTGATCAGGGGGCTCGCCGAGGCCGGAACGATCCGGCCCGTCATCGACCGGAGCTGCCCGCTCGACCAGGCGGTGGAGGCGCACCGGCGCGTCGACTCCGGGCGCAAGAGGGGGGCGGTCGTCCTGCGGATGTCCGAGGAGGCCTGACCCGACCGGCGGCGGTGTTCTGGGGCCGCGCCGGACGGGGTTCCGGTGTGGCCCCTCGCCGTGTCCGGCCTCAGCCGGTGGTCGGGGCCGGCCGACACGTGAGCGTTCGCCGGCGCCTCTCCGCGGCGTCCGTGGTCGAGTCGTCGCGGATCACGCGCGAGAACGGGGCCGTTGCGGTCGGACCCGGTGATGTCCGGCTATCGGATGCCATCGAATCATCGCCTTCTCCGGAGGTGGCGTCGGGGTCAAAAAGGCGGGTGATGATCGCGTCAAACATCGGTAGGTGAAAGATTGTCGCCCTTCTCTTTCCGAAGATCGCGGATTGGAGTGGTGCGCGCATCAGTAATCCGTGTCTTCGGGTGCTCCGTGCTCGCGTCGATTCGCGGTCAGGAACGTCCGAGAGACATTCGTGCGACCATGGATGGGAATCGCGAGACATGCCCGAATTCACCAGGCGGAGCGGCCTCAAGGCGATGGCCGGAGCCGCGATCGGTGCCACTGTCCTCCCTGCGGCGGCGGGGAACGCGGCTGCGGAAATCCGAATTGCGGACCATGTCCTTTACTGGAACAAGGTCCTCATCGGTGCGTTTCGGAAAACCCCTGGCGGACCGGGTCCTCTCTCCCGGGCGGGGGCCATGATGAATTTGGCGATAGGCGATGTCGTGGGTTCCGTCGAGTCCCGCGGAAAGTTCTACCTGACGGACACGAGCGATCTCATCGGCGGCCGGGAGGGGGCACTGGATCCGGCGATCGACCACGCGGCGTACACGACGCTGGACGCCCTTTTCCCGCGACTGGACTTCTCCGAGGACCTGCGTGTCGCCCGGGGGGCCTACCGTGTGGGGTCGCGGGACCATGACCTGGGTCGGCGCGCCGGGCTGCGGACCGCACGGGCCATGCTCCGCCACCGGAGGGACGACGGCTGGAACCGGACCGTCGAATACGTTCCGGTCCTCGAACCGGGACACTGGCGGCCGAACCCGGGCGTCCCCGTCATCGAGCCGCACTGGGGCAGGGTGCGGCCGTTCGTTCTGAGGCGCGGATCCCAGTTGCGCCCGGAACCGTGGGGCGGGTTCGAGAGCACGAGGGAACGCCTGGCCAGCGAGCTCTACGCCGAGGAGGTGGAGCTGGTCCGGACGCTCGGCGGCGCCGATTCGACCGAGCGCACGCCCGACCAGACCGAGATGGCCCGGTTCTGGGCCAACGATCTGGACGGCACCTACAAGCTGGGCCAGTTGTACGAGCACACGGGCATCCTGGTCCGGGCGCACCGGCCGTACGCCACCACCTTCGAGACCGCCCGGCTGTTCACCCTCCACGCGGTGGCGATCGCGGACGTGGTCATCACGGCGTGGGACGCCAAGTTCGAGACGGAGGTGGACCACTGGCGTCCCCACCACGCCATCCGGATGGCGGACACGGACGGCAACTACCGGACCTCGCCCGATCCGGACTGGCGGCCGTTGTCCGCCGACACCCGGGGCCGGCACTTCGCCCCGAACCACCCCTCCTACCTGTCCGGCCACGCGTCCGTGGCGGGGGCCTGGGCGGGGGCGGTCTCCCACCACTTCGGCACCGCTGATCTCGACTACAGGGCCACGACCGACGATCCGCACGCCGTGGGGGTGACCCGCCACCTGCCGAGCATCACCGCGGCGGCCCAGGAGGTGGCCGACAGCCGCCTCTACGCGGGATGCCACTACCGGCTGACCAACGAGCGCTCCCTGGAACACGGGTACGAGGTGGCCGAACACGTCGTTCGCGCCCTGGACTGACCGGGCTCCGCTCCGAGGCGGGCGACGGCCGCGCCGGGCTCCGGCGCGGCGCGGCCGTCGGAGGCCACCGGGTCACGCGTCGCGGCCGGACGTCCACGGAACGGTCGGCTGGAGGACGGCCTCGCTCAGGGCGCGGGCGCGCAGGTGCGTGATCTCCTGGTACCCGGGGTCGGCGACCATGCGGCCGAACGCCTCGCGGCTGGGGTAGCGCACGAGCAGCACCGCGTCCCAGTCCTGGCCGTCCTCGGCGACCAGGGGCGTCGTGCCGTCGCCCGCGTAGAGCAGTTCGGCTCCGTACTTCCTCAGGAAGCGGCCCGCACGATGCGAGTACTCCTCGTACGAGGAACGGCCGTCCGGGGCGAAGCGCAACAGGTTGAGCATGACGACGGGGCCGTCCGGGACCTCGGACAGCGCTGCGGACAGGGTGGTTCCTGAGGGGTCGACTGCCATCGGTGACTCCTTCTCGTGACCGGCCGCGCCAGGGGGCGTGCGCCGGGAACCGGGGGGTGCCAGCACCCTAGGTGAAGCGCTCCCATGGGGCAAACCGCCCGGTCGGTATGCATGGGTGTCCCAGGGGCCGCCCCGTCCGGCGTCCGCGTTCCGGGGCCGTGCCGGAGATCGGGTCCCGGCGCGGCCCCCGTGTTGGCGGGCCTCAGGGCAGGCTCATGACCAGGTGGTACGCGCCTGCTCCGGCCAGGGCGGTGAGGGCATGGAGTGTCAGGAGGGGGAGGAGGCGTCTGGGAGGTTTGCGGTGGCGACTGCGTCGGCGGGGGAGGGGCGGACGCTTGGGGTTTTGGGGGCGGGGGTCGTCGTCGGGTGCCGTGCGCGGGCGGGGGACCGGGACCGGTGCCGGGGGGTTCGTCGGGCGTCGACGGGGTTCGTCCATCCAGGCGGGGAGGACGCCGTGCCGCTGCCGGTAGCGGACGCGGGGGTTGTCGCGCATCTCCTCCAGGAGGATCCGGTGCCGGTCGGCGGTGGCAGTCGTCGTGGTGGCCACGGGTCGAGTGAACCGACGGCCGCGCGGGGCGCCGAGGACCGCCCGTATCCGGTCGGTGTCGGTCATCGCTCCGCCTCCGTGCTCGGGTAGGCGAACTCGGCCCAGAGGGCGGTGGACAGGAGGGAGCCGTTCGGGGCGTCCACGGCTCGCGCGGTTCCCCACTCGGTGGCCAGGCGGTGGATGAGCAGCAGGCCCCGGCCACGCTCGGCCAACGGACAGTCGTGCGGGGTGCGCGGAGCGGGAATGCGCGGGGCGTACTCGGGTCCGTCGTCGATGACCGACAGGCGAAGAATGGTCTCGTGCCCGGTCACGACGGGTGTGGACAGGAAGCGCATGACCCGTCCGCCCGGGTGGCCGGAGCGCGAGTGGTCGACCGCGTTGGCGAACGCCTCGCTGGCGCACAGGACGACGTCGTCGGTCAGGTCGGGTGAGATCCCGGCCAGGGTGGCGAGGTCGGATCGGAGGTCGGCGCGCATCCGGGCGTTTATGGACGGCAGACCCGGGTAGGTGCGGGCCGCCCAGCGCCGCCCCGGATAGGCGGGGGTGGGTGTCTGCGGTACAACGGACATGTCGGTGGCTCCCTGCGTATGGGGAATGGGCTGCTGACCGCGCTCCGGGGGTGCTGAGAACACCCGCCGGAGCTTCTTCGTGGCTGGGACACCTGTCACAAGGTGTCCCAGGTCTCAGTAAACTCTTCGCTACAAGCATTTGCAAGTAGCTTTTGGAAGTAGCGAATTTTGTCCAGATTGAGTGGAAGGGCATCATCAAGAGATGGCTGACAACCCGACACTCGCCCAGTGGCAGCTGGCACAGGAACTGCGCAGACTGCGTGGAGACCGGAAGTTCGGGGATGTCGTGAAGGCCATGCGCACGGCTGCCAGCAGCCTCGCGCGTTGGGAGACCCCAGGAGACGGAGGGGCCGTACCGGGAGCGGCGTCCATCGAACGTCTGCTCACGCTCTACGAGGCACCCGAGGAGCTGGACCGGTTGCTGGCATTGCGTAAGCAGGCCCGAGAACCGGATCGGTGGCAGCCCTACGACCTGGAGCGCAGCTACCGTTCCTACGCCAACATCGAGGCGCAGGCGACCTCGATCGAGATGTACCAGTCCCAGTTGATTCCTGGGCTGGCGCAGACGGAGGACTACGCACGCGCCGTCATCGAGGCGACCATGCGTCCGGACAGCGATCTCGACAGGGAGATCCAGGTTCGGCTCACGCGTCAGGAAGTGCTGAGCCGTCCTTCGCCCCCGAACGTGTGGATGATCGTCGCTGAGGCCGCGCTGCGACAGCGCATCGGTAGTGCGAGCCTCATGGCCGCGCAGCTAGAGCACCTCATCGAACTCGCCCACCGACCGACCGTGACCCTACAGGCGCTGCCCTTCAGCGCTGGCGCGCACGCCGCGCTGACGTTGGCCTCGTTCTCCATCCTGAGAGTCGAACACCACGGACTGCTGACGGTCTACCTTCAAGGACCGTCATCCCACATGTTCATGTCCAGTACGGAGAACGTCGAGCACTACGCGGACGTCTTCAACCGGCTCCGTGCCGCGGCGCTCGACGACGGCAAACCCACCCTGGCGTTGCTGGAGCGCATCGCCAGGGACCACACCCAAGACAAGGACTGACGCTGTGGACACATCACGCCCCATTCCGTCGAACACGCGATTCCGCAAGTCCAGTTACTCCCAGAGTGAGGCCGCGTGCGTGGAGGTCGCCGACTGGCCGTCCGGGACCGCCGTCCGGGACACTAAGCATCGCGACCTGGGCGCACTCGTCTTCGGGGCGGGGGAGTGGCAGGCCTTCCTCGACGCCGCCAAGTAGCGGGGCCGAGGGGCGGTCGGCACCGCCCCTCGGCTCTTGGCGGTTCGTGCCTTCCAGCCGCACGAACAGCGATTGCACACCCTCAGGTGGGGAAGCTGTCCGCGCAGCCCGGCATGGAGCGGATCGTCCGCGGTCAGCAGGGTGTCCAGGGCGGCGGCGACGTCCCGGGGAATGCTCTCGTCCATGCCGTCAGTTCCCCGGCGGGGTGATGTTGACGTTGCCGCCCGCCGGGACCGGGAACAGGTCGATGTCGCCGTTCTTCATCGCCTCGTACAGGATGTAGCCCTCGGGGCCGAGCACCTCGACCAGCGCCTCGATCGCCTCCAGTTCGGTCGCGACGCGCTCGTTCTCGGACTCCTGGGCGCGGGTCTGCTCGACCGCCTCCTGGGCGGCGGTGAGCGCGTCGCGCACCTCCTCGGGCGGGGTCGGCTGCTGGAGGGTCAGCTGCGGGTCACCCGGTTCCTCCTCCTCGCCGAGCACGAACGTCGGCGAGATGAAGAACGCCCCGCCGCCCTGCTCGGCGATGTAGTCGGCGGTCAGTTCGCCCACCCGGCGCTCCCACTCGGACTTGGCGTCGGGGTCGGTGTAGAGCTCGCGCCATGTGTACTCCTTGGTGGCGTCGTCGATCGCCCGGTTGAGCGGCTGCCCGATGTAGTCACGCAGCATCTCGTTCCACCCCGCGTCCTCGTGCGCCTCGTACTTGAGGCCGATCTGTTCGTGGAACAGCCGGAGCGTCTCACAGTCCGGGTTGAGGGCGAAGGTCACCAGGCCGGTGACCTGGAGTTCCAGGTCGTCGGAGGAGACGGCCGTGGAGGTGGCCATCTCGGCGCTCTCGGCACCGGAGAAGGTGAACGTGCGCTGGCCGCCCGGGTAGACGAACATCCGGTCGCCGGGGCCGTAGTACTCGCGGTTGCCGGGGTCCACGCACTGGTCGAACTCGGTGGACGAGAAGGCTCCGGCGTTGTACTCCAGCGCCACCTCGTCGGGGTTCACGGAGGTCGAACAGGCGGTCAGGCCGAGGGCTGCCGCGCTGATCGCGGCGGTCACGGTCGCGGCGACGGTACGGGGGCGTTTCACTGGCTGGTGCTCCTTGGGGGATGCGATCGGTGATGGTCCGGGGTTCGCCGGATCCGCGCCGGTCCCACGCCTGGTGCGGCTGTGACCGGTGGGGACCGGGGCGACCGCGGCGACCACGTGAGTCGCCACATGAACTGGGAGGGAACGGAGCCGCCGGTGGTTCCCCGATTCTCGGGATCGTGCCGATCCGGTGCCCGCCCCCGATCGCGCCGGGTGATGACGGCCGCGCCGCTACAAGGCCCACCAGCAGTACAGACGTCTGTTCTCCCGGTCGGCGCGGCGTGCCAGACCCGCCAGTAGACGAAGCGCCGCGAGCAGGTCGTCGGCCGAGGTCGGACCGTCGCGGAGCTCCTCCGAATCCGCCCACGACATGGCCGCCTCGGCCAGCCGCTCGTCGGAGGCGGAGGCCAGCGCCCGCCGGAGACTGTCGGACACGCTCACGACGAAGGCGCTCCCGTGCCCCGGGTCCGACAGCAGCTCCCCGGAGCGCGGGCGGGCGGACGCCTCGTCGTGGTCGCGGCCCGTCACGATCGCCTCCAGCCGTGCCATGACGACCACCGGGTCGATCCCCTTGAGCGGCAGCACGTCGAACACCGCCGGGTCCGGGCCGCCGGGTTCGTCGAGCACGCCGACGGCCTCCTCGTCACCGGTCGCGGAGAAGTAGTCGCACATCACCATGGGTGGATTCTGCCCGGCTGTGGGGACAGCCCCGGGGAACGGCCGACCCCACCCGCGTCATCCGAGGTCGGTGATCTTGCCCTCCAGGACGCCCCGCTCCCGCTCGTTGCCGCACAGCCGCACCGCTCGTTCCAGCTCGGCGCGGGCCTCCTCGGTCCGCCCCATCCGGGTGAGCAGCTCCCCGCGCACGGTCGGCAGCAGGTGGGTCTTCGCCAGGGCCCCGGCCTCCGCCAGTCCGTCCACGATCGGCAGCGCCGCGGCCGGTCCCCGGGCCATGGACACCGCCACCGCCCGGTTGAGGTCGACCACCGGCGACGGCGCGATCCTCCCCAGCGCCTCGTAGACGAGCACGATCCGCTCCCAGTCGGTCTCCCCGACCGAGGAGGCGACCGCGTGGCACTCGGCGATCGCCGCCTGCAACCCGTACGCGCCCAGGCCCCGACCGCAGCCCTCCGCGCGCGCCAGGGCGGCGCGCCCCCGGCCGATCGCTGACCGGTCCCACCGGCGCCGGTCCTGGTCCTCCAGCAGCACCGGCCGACCGTCCGCGTCCGTGCGGGCCGGGAAGCGCGCCGCCGTCAGCTCCAGCAGCGCGAGCAGACCGTGCGCCTCCGGCTCGTCCGGGACCAGCCGGGACAGCACCCTGGCCAGGCGCAGGGCCTCGGACGCCAGGTCGAACCGGATCAGCTCGTCGCCGGAGCTCGCCGAGGACCCCTCGGTGAAGATCACGTAGACCACGTTGAGCACCGAGTTCAACCGCCCGGCGCGCTCCTGGGCCGACGGCGGACCGAACGGCACCCGCGCCGCCCCGAGGGTCTTCTTCGCCCGGGTGATCCGGGCCTGCACCGTCGCGGTCGGGATCAGGAACGCCCGAGCGATCTCGTCACTGGTCAGACCACCCACCACCCGCAGCGTGAGCGCCACGCGCGCCTCCCGCGACAGCACCGGGTGGCAAGCGGTGAACATCAGCGCGAGCACGTCGTCGTCGATCCGGTCCGGGTCCCACAGCACGTCCCGGTCCTCCCCGGCCGCTTCGGCGGGCACCGTGCCCGAGGCGATGCCGCCCTCGTCCAGATCCCGGGCGAGGGCGGCGTAGCGCTCGTCGCGGGCGGCGCGCCGACGGAACGCGTCGATCGCGCGCCGCCGCCCGACGGTCAGCAACCACCCCGCGGGGTTGCGGGGCACTCCCTCGCGCGGCCAGGTCACCAGGGCCTCGGCCAGCGCCTCCTGGGCCAGGTCCTCGGCCAGCGCGAAGTCCCCGGTGTAGCGCGTCAGAGCGCCGACGATCCGTGCGGACTCGATCCGCCAGACGGCGGCGACGGCCTCGCGTCCCGTGGGGTCACCCATGTCCCGTCCGTCCGCTCAGAGCTGGCCCGTGGCCTCGCGCCACGCCCGCTCCTTCTTGATCCACTCGTTGTCCTGCGGGAACTCGTCGATCGTGGTGACCCGGCGGATCTCGGTCTTGAAACCGGGACCGGCGATCGGGATCCGCTTGGCCCACTCCACGGCCTCCTCCTTGGAGGCCACGTTGAGGAGGTAGAACCCGCCGAACAGCTCCTTGGTCTCCCCGTACGGGCCGTCGGTGACCACCGGGGGCTCCGAGGAGGTGTCGACGACCACGCCCTCGGAGGGGTCGGCGAGGCCCTCCGCGGCGAGCAGGACACCGGCGCGGATCAGTTCGTCGTTGAACCTGCCGACCGTCTCCAGCATCGTGTCGAAGTCGACGTCCCCCATGTTCTCCATGGCCTCGTCCGTCGCGCGCATGATCAGCATGTACTTCATGGCTCTGTACTCCCTGGGATGTCCGGGCTCCTGCGTGGAACCCTCTCATCCGTAGGTCGAACCGGGGCAACGCGGATCGACACGGCCGCCGAGCTTTTTCCGCGAGTCTCCGTGACGTCCGAAGACCTTTCCCGGCGGGGGCGGCACTGCTACGTTCGCGGCGGGGCCGCGCGCCCCGGCCAGAGCTGCCGGAACCGGAGGCGGGGAGAACGTGTCAGCACGACCGGAGGGTGTCGTCAAGGCCGCGGACGGCGTCTACTTCGTCGGTGGAGCCCACGTCAACTGGGTGATCCTCGAGGAGGGCGACGACCTCACGCTCATCGACGCGGGCTATCCAGGCGACGCCGACGCCGTGGAGGGGTCGATCCGCCATATCGGCCACCGTCCCGAGGACGTGCGCGGCGTCCTCGTCACGCACGCCCACGTCGACCACATCGGCTCTCTGCCCCGCTTCACCGCGAGGTACGGCACCCCCGTGTACGCGGACGCCCGCGAGGTGCCGCACGCCGCCCGTGAGTACCTCGAGCAGGTCACCCCCGCCACGATCCTGTCCCACCTGTGGCGTCCCGGCGTGGCCTCGTGGACCCTGCACGTCCTGAGGTCGGGCGGCACCAGCAGGGAGCCCGTGCGCGCACTCCCCTTCCCGGACGAGGGGCCGCTGGACCTGCCGGGGCGCCCGGTGCCGGTGCCGACCTACGGTCACACCTCCGGACACAACTGCTACCACCTGCCGTCGGCGGGCGCGGTGGTCACCGGGGACACCCTGTGCACCGGCCACGCGATCTCCCGCCTCACCGGGCCCCAGCCGCTCCCGTCGCTCTTCCACCACGACCGCGACCGGATGCTGGCCGCGCTCGACACGGTCGCCGGGCTGGACGCCGATCTCCTGCTGCCCGGGCACGGGCCGCTCACGCGCGTGCCCATGGCCGAGGCGGTCGCCGCGGCCCGGGTCAACGCCTCACGGACCTGGTGAGAGGGGGCGGCGGTCGCGGTCCAGGACGGAGCGCGTGACGGCGCCGAGCACGCCACCGGCCTCGCTGATCCGGGGGATCGCGGATTCGGCACCGGCCGCCCGGAGCGCCCCCCAGGCAGTCGGCTGGGCCGGTCCGCGGGTACGGGTGACCCGGCCGGAGCGGTCCGGGACCCGCCGCGCGCGTGTACACCGACGCCGAACGTGAGCGGCGGTGGATC
>NZ_ANBC01000217.1 GCF_000341125.1 Nocardiopsis lucentensis DSM 44048
GCCGCCGAGCACGAACCAGGCGAAGAACTCGAAGAGCCGCGAGTTGATGATGACGGGGGCCAGCAGGAGCAGTCCGACCACGGCGAAGGTCTCGGCGGAGAAGACACCGCCCAGGGTGGAGGCCGGCGGCAGGGGCGTGCCCATGAGGAAGTCCTCGCTCGCGTCCCCGCCCTTGGCGCCCTCGGCCGACGCGGTCCCGTCTCCGGCGTCCTTCGCCGTGGCCCCGGCTCCGCGTCCGTCCCCGGCGGTGTCTCCGGTCGGCTCGTCGGCCGTCTCCGCGTTCGCCTCGGCGGCCTCGGCGGGCGTGTCCCCGGCGGCGTCCGTGCTGGGTCTGTTGTCGTCGTGGGAGGTACTCACCGCGCCAAACTACCCCGCGCGTCTCCCCTCGCGCGGACTCACTAACCCACACTCCGTGGCCACTTCCGGCCATGTGGTGAGCATCGGGACGTTCGAGAGAAAAACAATCACATGCGCTTGTTTTTTCGTGTGTCCGGTGTCACTCTCGATCCATGACTGCGACACCAGCGCCCCCGCTGCGCGTCGGGAACGCCTCCGGTTTCTACGGCGACCGCTTCTCCGCGGTCCGCGACATGCTCACCGGCGGCCCCCTGGACGTCCTCACCGGGGACTACCTGGCCGAGCTGACCATGGCGATCCTGGGCCGCGACCAGCTCGCCGACCCGGGCCGCGGTTACGCCAGGACCTTCCTGAGCCAGATGCGCGAGTGCCTGTCCCTGGTCATGGAGCGCCGGATCCGGGTGGTCACCAACGCGGGCGGCCTCAACCCGCGCGGCCTCGCCGACCGGCTCACCGAACTGGCCGACCAGTGCGATCTGGACCCCCGCATCGCCGTCGTCACCGGCGACGACCTCCTCCACCGCGCGGAGGAGCTCAACCTCGGCACCCCTCTGACCGCCAACGCCTACCTGGGCGCCTTCGGCATCGCCGCCTGCCTGGACGCGGGCGCCGACATCGTGGTCACCGGCCGCGTCACCGACGCCTCCCTCGCCGTGGGCCCCGCGATCTCCCACCACGGCTGGACCCGCGACGACCTCGACGCCCTGGCCGGGGCGACCGTGGCCGGACACGTCATCGAGTGCGGCGCCCAGGCCACCGGGGGCAACTACGCCTTCGCCGCCGACCTCGTGCGCGAGGGCCGCGACCTCGACCGCCCCGGCTTCCCCCTCGTCGAGATCCACGCCGACGGCGGCGCGGTCGTCACCAAGCACCCCGGCTCCGGCGGCACCGTCACCACCGGGACCGTCACCGCCCAGCTCGTCTACGAGGTCGCCGGACCCCGCTACCCCGGGCCCGACGTCACCGCGCGGCTGGACACCGTCCGACTCGACCAGGAGGGCCCCGACCGGGTTCGGATCAGCGGCGTGCGCGGGGAGGCGCCGCCCCCCGAGCTCAAGGTGGGCCTGACCAGCCTCACCGGTTTCCGGGGCGAGGTCGAGTTCCTCATCACCGGTCTGGACGCCGAGGACAAGGCCCGCCACGCCGAACGCCAGATGCGCGCCGCCCTCGACAGGCGCAAGCCCGGTGACCTGCACTTCGAGTTCACGCCAGCGCGCGACCCCCACGCAGCCGACCAGGACTCCGCCACCGCCCGTCTGCGCGTCGTGGCCCGAGACCACGACCCCGCCACGGTCGGCCGGTCCTTCGGCGCCACCGCCGTCGAACTGGCCCTGGCCAGCTACGCGGGGTTCCACCTGGCCGCGCCGCCGCGCGACGCCCGCCCCGACGGGGTCGCCATCACCCAGGCGCTCGTCCCCGCCGCCGAGGTGGAGCACACCGTCATCCTCCCCGACGGCGACGGCGCGCCGATCCCGCCGCCCGCCCGCACCCGCGAACTCCTTGACCTCCCCGACCCCCCGCTGCCCGAACCCCTGCCCCCGCACGCCGCACGGACCGCCCCCCTCGGCCTGGTCCTGGGCGCCCGCAGCGGAGACAAGGGAGCCGACGCCAACGTGGGCGTCTGGGCCCGAACCGACCTGGGGTGGCGCTGGCTCGCCCACGAGCTCACCGTCGACCGCCTGCGCGAACTCCTCCCCGAGACCGCCGACCTCAAGGTCACCCGCCACGTGTTGCCCAACCTGCGCGCCGTGAACTTCTGGATCGAGGACCTGCTCGCACCCGGCACCCCACGCCGCGAGGGACCGGACCCCCAGGCCAAGGGGCTGGGGGAGTGGCTGCGGGCCCGACAGACACCGATCCCCCGACCGCTGCTGGAGGAGGTGGGCGCGCTGTGAGCACACCCTCCCGTCCCGCCCCGCCACACCCGACGCGCACCTTCGGCTCGGTCCTTCCCACCCGCCTGGACGCGGCCTCGCCCGCCTTCGCCGAGGCCCGCGAGGCCATGCTGACCGCCCTCGCCGAGATCGACGCCGAACACGCCAAGGCCGTGGCCGGGGGCGGTGAGCGCTACGTCCAGCGGCACCGGTCCCGGGGCGGGCTGCTCGCCCGCGAACGGATCGAACTCCTCCTTGACGAGGGCAGCCCCTTCCTCGAACTCTCCCCACTGGCCGCGTGGGGCAGCGACTTCCACGTCGGCGCCAGCGTCGTCACCGGGGTCGGGGTCGTCTCCGGCACGGAGTGCGTCATCGTGGCCAACGACCCCACCGTGCGCGGCGGCTCCAGCAACCCGTGGACGCTGCGCAAGTCGGCCCGCGCGGCGCAGATCGCCGAGCACAACCGCATGCCGCTGATCAACCTCGTGGAGTCCGGTGGCGCCGACCTGCCCACCCAGAAGGAGATCTTCGTTCCCGGCGGGCGTACCTTCCGTGATCTGACCCGCCTGTCCGCCGCCGGGGTGCCCACGATCGCCCTCGTCTTCGGCAACTCCACCGCCGGGGGCGCCTACATCCCGGGCATGTGCGACCACGTCGTCATGGTCCGCGACCGCTCGAAGGTCTTCCTCGGCGGCCCGCCGCTGGTCAAGGCGGCCACCGGGGAGGAGAGCGACGACGAGTCGCTGGGCGGCGCGCGCATGCACGCCGAGGTCTCCGGGCTCGCCGACCACCTCGCCGAGGACGAACGCGACGCCCTGCGCATCGGCCGCAGCCTCGTCGCCCGCCTCAACCGGACCAAGGCCGGCCCGGTCCCGGGCGGTCCCGCCGCCGAACCCCTCTACCCGGCCGAGGAGCTGCTGGGCGTCATGCCGCCCGACCTCAAGGTCCCCGTCGACCCGCGCGAGGTCATCGCCCGGATCGTCGACGGCTCGGTGTTCGACGAGTTCAAACCCGCCTACGGCGCCGGTCTGGTCACCGGGTGGGCCACCCTGCACGGCTACCCGGTCGGGATCCTGGCCAACGACGACGGCGTCCTGTTCAGCGCCGAGGCGCAAAAGGCCGCCCAGTTCATCCAGCTCGCCAACCGCGCCGACACCCCTCTGGTCTTCCTGCACAACACCACCGGCTACATGGTCGGCCGCGAGTACGAGCAGGGCGGCATCATCAAGCACGGCTCGATGATGATCAACGCCGTCTCCAACAGCACCGTCCCGCACTTCTCCGTGCTCATCGGCGCCTCCTACGGCGCCGGGCACTACGGGATGTGCGGCCGCGCCTACGACCCCCGGTTCCTGTTCGCCTGGCCCAGCGCCCGGTCGGCCGTCATGGGCCCGCGCCAGCTCGCCGAGGTCCTGTCGATCGTCGCCCGCCAGTCCGCCGCCAGGAAGGGCCAGCCCTACGACGAGGACCAGGACACCGCGATGCGCGAGATGGTCGAACGGCAGATCGAGGCCGAGTCGCTCCCCCTGTTCCTGTCCGGGCGGGTCTACGACGACGGCGTCATCGATCCCCGCGACACCCGCACCGTCCTGGGCCTGTGCCTGTCCTTCGCGCACAACGCCCCCGTTCGCGGCACCGACCGCTTCGGCGTGTTCCGGATGTGACCCCGGACGAGGAGAGGAGACCCGACGTGCCCGACCACGCCCCACCACCGTCCCAGACCGGACCGGCCCCCGCCACGGCGCCCCCGGCCGCCCCCGCCACAGCCCCCGTGACGACCCTCCTGGTCGCCAACCGCGGCGAGATCGCCCGCCGCGTCCTGCGTACCTGCCGCACCCTGGGGGTCGCCACCGTCGCCGTCCACGCCGACACCTCCGAGGAGGCCGCCGCCGCGCACGTCGCCGAGGCCGACACCGCCGTGCGCCTGCCCGTCCCCGACGGAGCCGGACCGGCCGCCGCCTACCTGGACCCCGGCGCGCTGGTCGCCGCGGCCCTGTCCGCCGGCGCCGACGCCGTCCACCCCGGCTACGGGTTCCTGTCCGAGAGCGCCGACCTCGCCCGCGCGGTCGTCGGCGCCGGACTCACCTGGGTCGGCCCGCCCCCCGAGGCGATCGCCGCCATGGGCTCCAAGACCCGCGCCAAGCACATCGCGCGCGAGGCCGGGGTCCCCGTCGCCGCGGCCCTGGACCCCGACGACGTCACCGCCGACCACCTGCCCGTCCTGGTCAAGGCCGCCGCCGGGGGCGGGGGGAGGGGTATGCGCGTCGTCCGCGCCCTCGCCGAGCTGCCCGACGCCGCCGCCTCCGCCCGCGCCGAGGCCGCCGCCGCGTTCGGCGACCCGGCCGTCTTCTGCGAGCCCTACGTCGACCACGGCCGGCACGTCGAGGTGCAGATCCTCGCCGACACCCACGGCGCCGTGTGGACCCTGGGCGAACGCGACTGCTCCGTCCAGCGCCGCCACCAGAAGGTGATCGAGGAGACCCCCGCCCCCGGGCTCCCCGACACCCTGCGCGACCGCCTGCACGGGGCCGCCCGCGCCATGGCCCGGGCGATCGGCTACGTCGGCGCCGGGACCGCCGAGTTCCTCGTCCCCGTCCACGACGACGGACCCGGTGCCCCCGTCTTCCTGGAGATGAACACTCGGCTCCAGGTCGAGCACCCGGTCACCGAGTGCGTCACCGGGCTCGACCTGGTCGAGTGGCAGATCCGCGTCGCCGAGGGCGAGGCACTGCCCGCCTCCGGCCCGCCCGCCCCGCGCGGCCACGCGATCGAGG
>NZ_ANBC01000218.1 GCF_000341125.1 Nocardiopsis lucentensis DSM 44048
CGACGTCCCCGCCGCCACCGCCGCCTTCACCCCGCTCACCGCTCCCGGAGTGCGCCTGGACAGCGGCGTCGAGCCCGGCGACACGGTCAGCGCCGACTTCGACCCCATGCTCGCCAAGGTCATCGCCCTGGGCCGCGACCGCCGCGACGCTCTGCGCCGCCTGTCCGTGGCCCTGGCCACCGCGCGCGTGCACGGTGTGGGCACCAACCGGGACCTGCTCGTCCGCGCCCTGCGCCATCCCGCCCTCACCGACGCCGACCACCCCGACCCCGCCCGGCGGGCCCGTCTCACCACCGGCTACCTCACCGGTGACCGGCTCACCGCACTCGCCC
>NZ_ANBC01000219.1 GCF_000341125.1 Nocardiopsis lucentensis DSM 44048
CCCGTTCCCGCGGGAGTGCCCGCCCACTGGCGCAACATCCCGTCGCGGCCGCACACCCGCGAGTACGTACGCGCCGAAGGCGGCGGGACACCGATCACCGCCTCCCACCGGTCCGTCCGCGGGGCCCACGTCCCCGAACGCCCCGGTGTCCGGGTCCTGTCCGCCTCCCCTGACCTGGTGGTGCTGGAGGTCGACGGTCTGCGCCGCCCCTTCACCGTCCACCGGTACGACGGGGACCCCGACGTCCACGTCGACTCCTCTCGGGGATCGGTCACCCTCATCCCCGTCGACCTCCTGCCCCGACCCGGGACCGTCGTCGACCCGGGCGCCCTGCCCGCCCCCATGCCGGGCACGGTCACCGCCGTGGACGTGGTCGTGGGGGAGAAGGTGCGCGCGGGACAGACCCTGCTGCGCCTGGAAGCCATGAAGATGGAGCACCGCGTCACCGCTCCCGCCGCCGGTGCCGTCCGGGACCTCCCGGTCGCGGCGGGGCAGCGGGTGCCCGCCGGGGTGCCCCTCGCCGTACTCGACTACGCCGAACAGGACCACGAAGGGACCGACACGTGACCGGGGCCATGACCTTCGACGAACCGTCCGAACGCCGTGAACTGCGCGCCGCGGTGGCCGCCCTCGCCGAGAAGTACGGATCCGACTACTACAGATCCAGGGCGAGGGAGGGCGCCTACCTGACCGAACTGTGGGAGGAGGCCGGACGCCTCGGCTACCTGGGCGTCAACATCCCGCAGGAGTACGGCGGAGGGGGCGGCGGCATCGGCGACCTCGCCGCCGTCCTGGAGGAGTTCAGCGCCGCCGGGTGCCCCACCCTGATGATGGTGGTCTCCCCGGCCATCTGCGGCACCGTCCTGTCCCGCTTCGGCACCCCCGCCCAGCGCGGGCGCTGGCTGCCCGGGCTGGCCACCGGCGAGGCCATCATGGCCTTCGCCATCACCGAACCCGACGCCGGCTCCAACGCCCACCGCATCACCACCACCGCCCGCCGCGACGGCGACGGCTGGGTGCTCAACGGCCGCAAGACCTTCATCTCCGGAGTGGACGTGGCCGACGCGGCCCTGATCGTCGGCCGGATCGAGGACGAGGCGACGGGGCGCCTGAGCGCGGCGCTGTTCGTCGTGCCCACCGACGCCCCCGGGTTCGAGGCGCGCCCGATCGAGATGGACCTGGTCAGCCCCGACCACCAGTTCCAGCTGTTCATGGACGACGTCCGCCTGCCCGCCGACGCGCTGGTCGGCGATCCCGAGGCGGGGCTGCTCCAGCTGTTCGCCGGGCTCAACCCCGAACGGATCATGGCCGCCTCGCTGGCCACCGGCAGCGCCCTGCACGCCCTGGGCAAGGCGGTCGCCTACGCCAAGGAGCGCACGGTGTGGCGGGACACGCCCATCGGCGCCCACCAGGGTCTGGCACACCCGCTCGCACAGGTCAAGATCGAGACGGAACAGGCCCGGTTGATGACCCAGCACGCCGCGCTCCGCTACGATTCCGGCGACGACGCGGGGGCGGGCGAGGCCGCCAACATGGCCAAGTACGCCGCCGCCGAGGCGTGCGTGCGATCGGTCGACCAGGCGGTCCAGACCCTGGGCGGGAACGGCCTGGCCAGCGAGTACGGTCTGGGCGCGGCCGTCGTCGCCGCGCGCCTGGCCCGGATCGCGCCGGTCAGCCGGGAGATGGTGCTCAACTATGTGGCCCAGCAGTCCCTCGGCCTGCCCAAGTCGTACTGATCGATCGACCGCGCGGACACGCCGCGCCCGGCCCGGGCGCGGCGTGTCCGCGCACCGCAGTTGAGGGGGCGCGACGTGGGCACCGAGCTCGACCGGGAGCCGAGACAGGAGCGCAGCAGGGCCACCCGGGCCAGGCTGTTGGACGCGGCCGTGCGCTGCTTGGCCGAGCGCGGCGTGGCCGGGGCGACGGTCGGCGCGGTCGCCGAGGCGGCCGGGGTGTCGCGAGGCGCGGCCCAGCACCACTTCCCCACCCGTGACGAGCTGTTCCTCGCCGCGCTGGACCGGATGGTCGACAGCCGGGGCGAGGAGCTCCGGCGAGGCGCCGTCTCCGTCCCGGAGGGATCCGACCGCACCGAGGCGGTCGTCCAGATGGTCGTGGACGCGTTCAGCGGCGAGGACTTCCACGCCGCGCTCCAGTTGTGGGCGGGCGCCGCCAGCGACCCGGCTCTGCGCGACCGCATCATCCCGATGGAGGAACGGGTGGGGCGTCAGATCCACAGGGCGGCCGTGGAGCTCCTCGGGGCGGACGAGGCGGTCCCGGGGGTACGGGAGGCGGTGCAGGCGACGCTGGATCTGGCGCGCGGGCTGGGCCTGGCCAACCTGCTCAGCGACGACAGCGCACGTCGGCGGGGGATCGTGCGCCAGTGGGCGCGGATGCTCGACCAGGCGCTCGGGCGGGAGCACGGGTGAGCGTTCGGCTCCGCGCGGCGTGCGCGGCCGCGCGGATGTCTATCATCGGAAGCGTTCGGGCTCGGGCCCGGACCAGACACATACGCGGATGAGACCGGACGGACGGTGTGACGGTGGGTGCGGAAACGGGCCGGGACCTGCCCGGCCTGGCCAGGCAGGCGGTGGACGCGTTCGCGGAGAGCGCCGCACGGCGCAGGGATCGCGACGCCCTGATGGACGCCGCGTTCGCCGCGCTCTTCGAGCTGTACCGGGCCACCACGGAGGCCGAACGCGCCTCCCCCGCGGGGCGGAACTTCAACTCGACCCTGGCCGAGCTGCTGGTCAGCGGGAACAATCCCGACCGGCTCAGCCTGTACGTGGTGCGCACCCAGACAGCGGCGGAGAACGGTCGGCACGAGGGCTACCGGCCCGCCTGCTGGCGGCGGTCGATGCTCCAGATCCTCGGTGACGAGTTCGTTCCGTGGAATCGGTTCCTGCGCCCGGTGGACCTGGAGGCCGTCCCGCGCATCGACGACGCCCTCGTCGCGGTGGCGGCCGACGCCAGCCCGGTCAGCGGCGAGGAGGTGCCCGCCTGGGTGCCCGAGTCGCACTGGTGGTGGTGGGAACCGGTCCGCCAGGCCGAGGCCGGCGGCGTCGACCGGGCGGACAGCGGACCGCTCGACGCCGTCGCGAGCGAGTAGATTCGGGCGTCCCTCATCCGGCATCGGCACGTTCGGACCGGGCGGTGTCGATCCGGCGCTGGATGACGTCCCGGCAGGTGCCCAGCGCCCGTGCCAGGGCGTTCATGCTCTCCCCGGCCTCGTGCCGGGCGAGGATCTCGGCGTCGGACACCCCCAGGTTCCGGCGCGGGCGGCCGATGCGCGCCTTCGGCCCGCTCTGGCCCCTCCGGGCGCGCTGTTCCGCCTCGCGGCGTCGCTGGCGCAGCAGGTACATGGGGTTCTGGTGGCGGGCTCCGGGGCGGTCGGCGCCCCACAGCCGTGAGGGCTGCTCGTGTTCGTGCCACAGGGCGAAGAAGTTCCTTCGGGCGCGGGCCAGCGCGGAGCAGTACGCGTTGTCGGACAGGTTCAGCGAGCGGGCGGCGCTCGCGCGGTCGCCGTACTCGGCCAGGGCACGCAGGGCGTCGCGTTGGGGTTCGGTCAGGGTCCGCCAGATCTGGGCGAAGGCGAGGCGGTCCACGATGAGGTCCTCGTGGCCGTGCGTGGGTGCCCAGGCGCTGGTCCAGTACCGGACGAAGGCGCGGGAGAGGACGGACTGGTCCTGGCCGCCGTAGCCGTGCGCCCGGAGGTCCTGGTAGTGCTGGGCCTTCATGGCCTTCCAGCCGATCGCGATGAGTTCGGTCTCCTCGGGGCGTTCGTACGTGAGGTGGAGGTGTTCGGTGATCGCCTCCCAGGCGGTCTCGGCGCGGTGGGTCATCTCCATGCCGTTCACCCAGTTGCACTCGCGGGCCGCCCAGACGGCCAGTCGGACGATCTGGACGGTGGTGTAGCCGTGCGCGACGTGTTCGTCCACGGCGGGGCGGGGGAGGACGGGGCCGAATTCGTTGGACCCGGTCGGAGGCTTCATCGGGTGCCTCCCGCACTTATCGGCCGACCGGACGACCGGAAGTCCATTTGCGTCCGAAATTGGCTGAATTGCTGCACCATGTATGGCTCCTCGGTAGCGAACGGCAGTGTGACGAGTAACGCTCGTGTGCTGGACTGTTCTCCGGGTGAAAGCACAGCTTGGGGCGGTTTTTCGTCTGCTTCGAGTCTTCGAGGAGCCTTACTCAGAGGCAAGAGTTGCGTCACTCTTGGAGCATTAAGTAGTGAAAGCACTCATGCATGTAGCGGTCTTGTGCTTGTCTGCTGCCGTGACGGAACGAAAAATTGCTGTCTGGCGGGAGTTCGGGGCCGAGATCCGGCGTCGTCGCTTCCAGGCGGGGCTGAGTCTCGAACGCCTGGCACCCCATGCCGGTGTTTCCCCGCAGATGCTCGGTGCGATGGAGAGGGGGACGCGTAGGACGAAAGAGGACGCTGCGAAGCGGCTCGACGCCTTCTTCGCTACCAATGGCGCACTCATGCGGAGCTGGTTGCAGGCCGTACGGGGGGAGGGTGACCCCGAGTGGTACGAGCAGGTGACCAACTCGGAGGAGAACGCGACCGAGATTCACATGTTCCATCCGAACCTCGTGCCGGGTCTCCTCCAAACCAAGGCGTACGCGTTGGAGATCTTCCAGCAGTCACGGCTTCTCGACGCGGCGCAGCAGCACGAGCATCTGGCCGAGCTTCGGGTGAAGCGGTTGGACGCGCTCGTGCAGGCGAACAACCCCAAGCTCCTGGCCGTGATTCCGGAGGAGGTCCTTCGCGCTCCCGTGGGCAAGGGTGACGTGATGCGCGAGCAGCGAGCGCATCTGGTGCGTCTGGCAGAATCCGAGAGGCTGAAGTTGTTGGTGGTGCCCCAGGGGACTCCCTACATCGGTGGTGCCTCAGGTGCATTCCGTGTGATCGGCTCCGACAACGGCTCCCCTGTCGTCTACGCCGAGCACACGGGTGGTGGGGTGATCATCGACGACCACCTGGAGGTGGCCCGTCACCAGGCGATCTACCGGGAACTGCTGTCGTGGGCGCTACCCCCGCTGGCGTCGATCGACCTGATGCGCCGGATGAACGAAGAGGTTGAACATGACTGAGAACTGGCACAAGTCGAGCTACAGCGGTGGAAGCGGCGACTGCGTGGAGGTCTGCGAGGCCCCGGATGTGGTGAAGGTTCGGGACACGCAGAACCGGAGCCTCGGGTACCTCAGCTTCCCGGGTGACCAGTGGGCCGCGCTTCTCCACGGCCTGCGCGACGAGCGGGCCTGACCCCAAGAACCGAACCGGCGGCGTGCACGTCGCGTGCACGCCGCCGGGCTCAGCGTCCGTTGACGCAGGCATCGAACCCCGTCAACACCACCGCGAGCTTGTCCCCCTGACCCGCCGCTACGAAGAGTTCCTTCACCTCTTGCTTGAGAGTTTCCTTGGACTCTTGCGTGAGACCCTGGGCCTGCGCATCCTCCAGGAGCATCAGGGTCTTGTTCGTCGTTTCCGCGTCGACCGCATTTTCGGCCAGCACATCCCGGGCGCAACCACGAAGCACCTCATCCTGGCTGGTGTCCGAGGCTGCTGCGGAGCCTCCCCACAGAAGTGCCGCCGCCGCTGTGAGCGCGGTGGTGAGCGTGGCGATCCGACGTCCGGATGTCATGTGGGTTCCCCTGGATCATGTTCGTTCTGGTGCCGGCAGCGTAGAACACGAAGACCGGAATCGAATGGCGGAACGCGGAAACAGAAACGAATCCGTCATCTGAACCAGGTTCAATCGCGGCCAATGCAAACAAACCGTTCCGAGGATGGATTTGTCATACCGAACGAACCCCTGGGCCACCTGGCCCCGGGCTGGTTCCGGGTGGCCCGCACGCCGCCGGTTGGGTTCGTGGCGGGAGGGTTCACCGCCGGGCGGCGATGAGCCCCCGGTACCAGTCGAACGAGTCCTTGGGCACGCGCCGCTGCGTCGTGTGGTCCACGTACACCAGCCCGAACCGCTGGTGGTAGCCCTCCGCCCACTCGAAGTTGTCCGTCAGCGTCCACACGAAGTACCCGCGCACGTCCGCGCCGCGTTCGCGTGCCCGGTCCACCGCCGCGACGTGGCCCTCCAGGTAGGCGATCCGCTCGGGGTCGTGCACGCGGCCCTCCGGGGTGACGGCGTCGGTCTGCGAGCACCCGTTCTCGGTCACGTACAGCGGCGGCAGCGCGTCCCCGTAGCGCTCGCCGAGCAGGAGGAGCAACCGCTCCAGTCCCTCCGGTGCCACCGGCCACCCGAACGCCGTGGTCGGCGCTCCGGTGACCTCGGCGAAGTCGAACGGTAGCCCCGACCCCTCGGCGGGCGCGGCGATCCTGGACGGGTTGTAGTAGTTCACGCCCAATCCGTCCACGCTGCCCGCGATCAGCTCCAGGTCGCCCTCGCGCGCTCCGGGGACCTCTCCCGCCCCGAAGGCCGACAGGTCCGGATAGGCGCCGAAGAGAACGGGATCGGTGAACAGGCGGTTGTGCAGGGCGTCGTAGGCGTCGGCCGCCGCGCGGTCGGCCGGGGAGTCCGAGGCGGGCTCGACCGGGGAGTAGTTGTTGGTGAGCAGCGCCTCCAGGCCGCGCGAACGCAGCTCCCGTGCCGCCAGCCCGTGCGCCAGCAGCTGGTGGTGGGCGACCGCCAGCACGTCCGGCACGTCCAGGACCCGGCCGGGCGCGTGGATCCCGAACGCGTGCCCGTAGGCCATGTGCACGACCGGCTCGTTCAGGGTGATCCAACGCCGCACCCGGTCGCCCAACGCGTCGGCGGTGGCGGCGGCGTACTCGGCGAACGCGTGCGCCGTCTCGCGCGCCGACCAGCCGCCCGCCTCCTCCAGCTCGACCGGAAGATCCCAGTGGAACAGGGTCGGCACCGGTTCGATCCCCCGCTCCAGCAGCGCGTCCACCAGGCGGTCGTAGAAGGCGACGCCGGACTTGTTCACCGGCCCCCGGCCGCGGGGCACCACACGCGGCCAGGAGACCGAGAACCGGTAGGCGTTCACCCCCAGTCGGCCCAGGAGCTCCACGTCCTCGGCCCACCGGTGGTAGTGGTCGCACGCCTCGGCCGGGCTGTGCCCGTCGCGGACGGCGCCCGGGCGCCGGTGGAAGTCGTCCCAGATCGACGGGGTGCGCCCGTCCTCGGTCAGGGCACCCTCGACCTGCAGCGCCGAGGAGGCGACGCCCCACAGGAACGGTGACGGCACGGTGGTTTCCTTCCTCGTCGGGCGCGGCCTCACGCCACGCCCCGGATCTTCCAGACGGACGCGGCGCCCAGCAGTGTGAGCAGGCCGCACACGGTGTAGAGCACCGGGTAGCCGCCCAGGTGCACGACGATCGGACCGGCCAGCGCGGGCGCGATCACCTGGGGTCCGGCGCTGGCGATGTTCACGATCCCCAGGTCCTTGGCCCGTCCCTCGGCGGTCGGCAACACCTGCGTGACCAGGGCGTTGTCCACCGACAGAAACACCCCGAACCCCACCCCCAGCACTACCGCGCACGCCAGGCTCATCGGCCACGTGGGGAACACGGCGAGCAGGAACGCGGGCAGCGCCATCACCCCGCCGGACAGCGCGACCATGCCCCGGCGGCGCCCGATCCGGTCCGATACCAGCCCCGCGACCACGGTCGTGGCCACGACCGCCACCGTGTAGACGAGGATCAGCACCAGCAGGCCGTCCGCCGCCGACGAGCCGGGGAACAGCTCCTCGTAGCCCACCCCGTCGCGCAGGAAGTACAGCAGGTAGAGCGTGAACATGGCGTTGCCGGTCTGCATGAGGAACCGGGTCAGCCAGGCCCATCCGAAGTCGGGGTGGCGGCGGGGCGACACCCACAGGCTTCGGAGGAGGTCGCTCCACGGCGGGCGCGCCGGCCGGGGCAGCGGCGGGTCGGGCGCCATGAGGGCGAAGGGCAGCGCGCAGACGAGGACGAGCACGCCGATCAGCGCGTACCCGGGGGCGATCCCCGTGGCCACCACGGTCACCAGCAGCACCGCCGCGACCACCCCGGCCGACTGGGGGACGCCGATCCACCCCGACACCGCCCCGCGTTGACGCACCGGAACGTGGTCGGGGACGGCGGCGAGCAGGGTCGCGTTCAGACAGGACAGCGCGCCCTGGACGAACGACCAGCCCGCGAGTACGCCGATCGCGCTCTCCTGCCAGCCGAGGGCGATGAGCCCGGCGGCGCCGAGCAGCGCGCCGGCCACGATCCACGGGCGGCGGCGCCCGAACCGTCCGGTGGTGCGGTCCGACAGGGCTCCGGCCAGCGGGGTCGCGGCCATGGCGATCGCCGCGCCGACCCCGGTCACCCAGGCGAGCGTGGCCTCCTTGGCGTCGGGGGCGATGAGGGTGATCTGCTCGGGGAGCAGGATCTGGAGCGGGCCGAAGAACGCCATCCACATGCCCAGGTTGGCCAGGCAGATCCCGGCCACCCAGGGCGCGCGTACCGGTCGCGTCGGCTCGGCCAGCGCGGTGGGGAGGGTGGAGCCGTCGTCGGGTGGAGGGTCGGGGGAGGGGGATCGCGCGGGGGGTGTGCGCACGGACGACCTACCTAACGTGAATTTCCCTCATGTTAGGTGGATCACACGCCCGAGCGGAAGTCCCCGTGCGCGCGATCCCCGCGCGGGCCTTCCGTCGGAGTCGCCCGGCGCACGTCGGGACTATTAGTCAAGTTTGCCTAGCAGTGTTCGCGCCGCTTGGGCTCGCCGAGTAGTCAAACTTGATCAATTGGGGGCGGGTCATGACCGGACGTGGCGGGGCGGCGGGGGACGAGTCC
>NZ_ANBC01000220.1 GCF_000341125.1 Nocardiopsis lucentensis DSM 44048
CGTCCGAAGCAGGTGCGATGGGTCAGGGCTCGGCCGCGCCCGGCGCCGAACGCAGGGACCATCCCGGCGAACGGCCGATCGCCGTGCGCCCCGACGAGACGGTCATCCCGGTGCTGCACTGCTTCGACCCGGAGGCGACGATCGAGTTCTTCCGCGCGATCGGCTTCGAGGTCACCCACGACCAGCGCAGGCCCTATCTCTACCTCGCGTTGCGCTGGAGCGGCTTCGACCTGCACTTCGGCCGTCCGCCCAAGGGCCTGGACCCGTCGATGGAGCACACCGGCGGGTGCCTGGTCATGGTCGACGACGTCGCCGCCTACCACGCCGCCATCACCCGGGGCATGCGCGAGGCGTTCGGCAAGGTCCTCGGCCGCGGCCTGCCCCGCGTCACCCGGTACCGGCCCGGCGCGAGTCGCTTCACCCTCATGGATCCCTCGGGCAACTCGGTCATCTTCATCCAGCGCGACGAGCCGGAGGAGCCGGAGTACGGCGGCTCGGGGGGGC
>NZ_ANBC01000221.1 GCF_000341125.1 Nocardiopsis lucentensis DSM 44048
CGCGACTTCAAGACCGACGACCTCGCGGCGTCCCGACAGCTGGAGTCCGCGCTGCGCAGGCGCGCGGACGAGGCCACGGACGTCGAACGCGCCACGGCGCTGGCGATGCTGGTCGAGCTGACCACCGCCCTGGGCGACCACGCGGAGGCGGCGGACCGGCGCGACCGGCTCAGGGAGATCGAACTGACCGAGCAGGAGCGGAGCGTGGTCGAGGCGGAGCTGCGCAACGCCGAGGACCTGCGCCCGCTGGTTGGGTGAGGAACCGTCCTAGGCGCGGGGGTCGGCCGCCGAGCGGACGGGAACCGCCGCCGGAACGGCGGGGCGGG
>NZ_ANBC01000222.1 GCF_000341125.1 Nocardiopsis lucentensis DSM 44048
GACTCCAGGGGTTGCTGACATAATCCCCGGGCGACACGGACCACCACCCCTCCCCTTGGTAGAAAGCCGACACCGTGGACCCCCTGCACCCCACAGACCCCCCTCACATCGGCCCCTACCGCCTCACCGCCCGACTGGGAGCCGGTGGGATGGGCCAGGTCTACCTCGCCCGCACCGTTTCCGGACGGCAGGTGGTCATCAAGGTCATCCGTTCCGAACTCGCCCAGGACCCGGAGTTTCGCTCCCGCTTCGCCCGCGAGGCCGACGCGGCGCGACGGGTCGGCGGTTTCCACACCGCCCAGGTGGTGGACGCCGCCCCCGACGCCGAGGCGCCCTGGATCGCCACCGCCCACATCCCCGGCCCCACCCTGGAGCGGGCCGTACGTGAGTCCGGTCCCCTCCGGCCCCCGGCCCTCCACGTTCTGGCGGTCGGGCTCGCCGAGGGGCTCTCGGCGGTGCACTCCAGCGATCTGGTCCATCGCGACCTCAAGCCGGGCAACATCATCCTGGCCCACGACGGACCCCGCATCATCGACTTCGGTATCGCCCGTCCGCTGGACGTCAACAGCATGACCACGCACGGCGCGGTGTTCGGAACACTGCCGTACATGTCCCCGGAGCAGACCGACGGGTCCCGGGTGGGCCCGGCCTCGGACGTGTTCTCGCTGGGGACCGTGCTCGCCTACGCCGCCACGGGAGTCAATCCGTTCGTCGGGGCCACGATGGCCGAGACCCTACGCCGTCTGATCGGTCCCGCGCCCGATCCGGGGAAGATCGATCCGCGGGTGCGGGCGCTGATCCGCGACTGCTGGAACCACGATCCCGCGCGGCGCCCCACCCCGGCCCAGATCCTCTCCCGGTTCGCGGAGCACGATCTGCACGGATCCTGGCCGCACCCGACCGCCGTCGTACCCTCGTCCGCGTCGCCTCCCCAACCAGCCCCGCCTGCCCCACCCCCGACGGCGGTCCGGCCCTCGGCGGAGCCGGTGGCACCGGGACACCGCGGGTCCGGCTGGAACTCCACGCGCACGTGGCTGCTCGGCGCGGGCGCCGCGGTGACCGTCGTCGCGCTCTTCCTGTGGGTCGGCGTCCAACTGGTCACGAACGCGTCCGGGTCGGACCGGGCGAGTGGAACCGCGGGGAACGGCTCCCGCGACTCCGGGGACGGCGGTCTCCTCGGCTCCGGTACGAGTGGGACCAGCCCGGACATGACCTTCGAGCACGATGGGGAGGGTGCCGTGCGGTCGGTGGTGTTCAGCCCCGACGGCTCCATGCTCGCCACCGGGGTCGGCAACGCCGCCGGAACCGGGAGCGCCACCTGGCTGTGGGACGTCGAGTCCGGTGAGCGGCTCGACTTCTCCCTGGCCGAGGACTGGACCGGCTCGACGGACATCACCATCGCGGGTGACGACGAGGACGACCCCTTCACCTTCCTGGCCGAGGACGGGCCCCTCCGGCTGTGGTACGCCGACAGCGGCGACGGGATCGTTCCCCTCGTCGGCGGGAACTTCGCCTGGCCGACGGCGTTCAGCCCGGACGGCGCCACCGCGGCCGTCTCCGTCGGCATGGCCGGGTTGTGGGACACCGGAAGCGGGGACCGGATACGTCTGATCGACGACTCCGGGGCTGGGGCCTACGAACTGGAGTTCAGCCCCGACGGAGGGACCCTGGCCATCGGCCACGGCGACGGCACCGCCCATCTGCGGGACGTCGGCTCCGGGGACGAGATCGCCGAGCTCACCGGGCACGAGGACTACGTTCACACGATGGAGTTCAGTCCCGACGGCACCATGCTGGCCACCGGCGGTGTCGACAGCACCGTCCGGCTGTGGGACCCCGAGAGCGGGCGCGAGATCACCGCCTTCCCCGACCACCAGGGCGTGATCTACGAGGTGACCTTCAGTCCCGACGGTTCCACCCTGGCCGTCAGCGACGACGGCGCCACCGTGCTCTGGGACGTCGAGACCGGAGAGGAGGTCACCAGGTTCCCCATGAGCCCGTTCTACCTGGGGCTCTCGATGACGCGCTTCAGCCCCGACGGCAGTACCCTGGCCATCGCCCGTAACGGCGACGTGTACCTGTGGCCACTCGACTGAGCACCGCCTAGGCGTCCTCGGCCAGCAGCCCGTCGAAGGGGGGCGCCGCCCTCACCCGCGAAGGTGTGCGCGCCGCCCTCGATCCGGCCGATCAGTGCGCGGGTCCACACGGCGTTCGACTCCGCCGTGTGCGTCCACAGGTCCATGATCTCCTCGATGTGCCCGGTCGCCCCCGGATCCCCGGCGGGGGCCCGGTGCTCCGCGACGTGCTCCCGCCAGGACTCCAGCGCCCCGACCCGCCTCCGCAGCAGCTCCAACACCTCCGCGCGCGGCAGGTCGACCATGAACCCGAGCGCCGCCGAGAGCACGTCGAAGCGCTCGTCGTGGGCGGACAGCGCCGCGCGCAGCAGGGAGAGGTACTCCTCCTCGCCCCCCTCCGTGATCTCGTACTCCGTGCGGGGCGGTCCACCGGCCGTGGACGGGGCGACCTCGTGCGCGACCAGCAGCCCCTGCCGCGCCGACTGCTTGAGGGCGTGGTAGATCGACCCCGGCTTGGCCGTCGACCACTCGTGCGCGCCCCAGTGCTCCAGGTCGGCGCGCACCTGGTAGCCGTGGGCGCGGCCGTGGAGGCGGACCGCGCCCAGCACCAGCAGTCTGATCGCCGACATCTACTCGCCCTGGCGCGCGTGCTCCGCGCCGAGGGCGATCGGGGCGCCCAGCCACTCGTCGCGCAGGCCGAAGGCGTCCACCAGCGTGACCGCGTAGGGCCGCAGCCCCCGGCACAGGTCGTTCACCGCCTGGCTGACCGCCTTGGCACGGGCGGTGGACAGGCGTTCGTGCTCCAGGAACCAGGCGCGCTCCTCCTCCACGACCGACAGGACGTACAGGTCGCACACCCGGCTGAGCAGCTTGGCGGTCGCCTGGTCCCCGCAGCGGTCGATCCCCGCCACGAACGCCTCCAGCACCACCCGGTCCATGTGCGCCCGGCCCGCCGCCAGGACGTGGTCCTGGGCGCGGTTGAACACCTCGAAGGCGTCGCTGCCGTCCCGGCGGGCTCGGCGCAGCCGCCGCGCCAGCCCCTCGACCACGTGCTTCTCACGGTCCTCCAACAGCTCCAGCTGCCAGCCCCGGTTGTACAGGTCGGCCTCCTCGCCGCGCCCCGGAGCGGCCGCGATCAGCCGGTCGATCAGCGGCTTGGCCGCCGTGCGCTCGATGACGCCCTCGAACACCCGGCCCGCCATGAAGCGCGCCAACGCCAGCTGGTCCAGGTCGCCGAAGGACTCCCGGAAGTCGGTCAGCAGGCCCTTGGTGAGCTGCTGGACCAGGACCGTGTTGTCACCCTCGAACGTGGTGAAGATGTCGGAATCGGCCTTGAGCTGGGGGATGCGGTTCTCCGCCAGGTACCCGGCGCCGCCGCACGCCTCCCGGCAGGTCTGGATCGTCCGGGTCGCGTGCCAGGTGGCCACCGCCTTGAGCCCGGCGGCCCGCGACTCCAGTTCGCGCTGGGCGTGCTCGTCGCGCTCGGGGGAACGGGACAGCTCGTGCAGGCGGGAGACCAGCTCCTCCTGGGCGAAGTGCAGGGCGTAGGTCCGCGCCAGGGCGGGCAGGAGTTTGCGCTGATGGGCGAGGTAGTCAAGGATGCGGACCTCGCGCTCGGGCTGGCCGTCGCCCGCGGGCCGGGTGAACTGGCGCCGGACGTCGGCGTAGCGCGTGGCGATGGCCAGGGCCGCCTTGGTGGCCGTGCCCGAGCCCCCGGCCACGCTGATCCGGCCCCGGATGAGCGTGCCGAGCATGGTGAAGAAGCGCCGGTTCTCGTTGTCGATGGGGCTGGAGTAGGTGCCGTCGGCGGCGACGTCGCCGTACCGGTTGAGCAGGTTCGTGCGCGGCACCCTCACCTGGTCGAACCACAGGCGGCCGTTGTCCACACCGTTGAGCCCGGCCTTGGCGCCGCAGTCCTCGATGCGCACTCCGGGGGCGGGGGAGCCGTCCTCGTCCCGGATCGGCACCATCAGGGCGTGCACGCCGTGGTCGGCGCCGTCCGTGCGCAGTTGGGCGAAGACCACCGCCATGCGGCCGTCGCGGGCGGCGTTGCCGATGTAGTCCTTGCGCGCCGACTCGTCGGGGGTGTGGACCACGAACTCCTCGGTCGCGGGGTCGTAGGCGGCCGTGGTGCGTAGGTGCTGGACGTCGGAGCCGTGTCCGGTCTCGGTCATGGCGAAGCAGCCGGGCAGGTCGACGGACATGACGTCGGGCAGGTACGCGGCGTGGTGGCGTTCGGTCCCCAGAGCGCGGATCGCCCCGCCGAACAGCCCCCACTGCACCCCCACCTTCACCATGAGGGACATGTCGGCGACGAGCATCTCGAAGGCGACGACGGAGGCGCCGATGTCGTCGGCTCCGCCGACCGACTCGGGGAAGCCGTAAGCGGGGATCTCCGTCTTGGCCAGGGTCTTGAGCTGGGTGAGGACGCGGGCGCGGTGGTCCTCCACCGACAGCCCGTGGACCGGGGCGAACTCGTCCCCCTGGAGGAGGTCGCGGGCGCGTTCGCGGACGCTCGCCCAGCGTCCGTCCAGGAGGCCGCGCAGCTCGGCCTCGTCCACGCGTAGTGCCCGGTCGGTCATGGTCTCCCCCTGGTGGTGCTCGACGGCGCGGCCACTCCCGTGCCTACCACTGCCGGGCCCGGGCGTGTCGGGAACACGCCCGAGACGCGGCTGTGGTGGCCCCCACGGTACGGGTGGGCGGGCCAGGGCGTCGCGCCGAGGTCGGGTCAGACGGCGGCGGCCGTCTCCCGGGCGGCGGCGGTGTCGTGGACCCTGCGCAGCAGGTCGTCCAGGGAGACGTCGAGCGCGGTGGCCACGGCGGCCACGGTGAAGAAGGCGGGAGTGGGGACGCGGCCGCCCTCGATCTTGCGCAGGGTCTCGACCGAGATCCCGGCCTGACGCGCGACGTCGACCATCGTCCGGTCGGCGCGGGCAGCGCGCAGGAGGGCCCCGAGGAGGCGGCCCCGTTCGATCTGGTCGGCGGTCAGCGGTTCACGAACCATGCCGAGAGTGTAGCCCGCACCGCCGTGGGTCGTATAGTAATACCGGTATAGATATCCCATGCCAGGAGAGGAAGCCCCGTGGTCGAACTGAAGACCCCCGAGGAGATCGCCCGGATGCGCGAGGCCGGACGCGTGGTGGCGCGGGCCCTGGCCGCCGCGCGGGCCGTCGCCGCCCCCGGGCGCACCGGTCTGGAACTGGACCGCGCCGCCGCCGACGTCATCGCCGCCAGTGGGGCCGAGCCGCTCTTTCGCGGTTACCACCCGTCCTGGGCGCCCACGCCCTTCCCCGGCGTGGTGTGCCTGAGCGTCAACGACGAGATCGTGCACGGCGTCCCCACCGGGCGGGCGTTGCAGGACGGCGACCTGGTCAGCGTCGACTGCGGCGCCCGGCTGGACGGCTGGTCGGCCGACGCCGCCGTGAGCTTCCTGGTCGGCGAGGCCCCCGACCCCGCCGACGTGCGGCTGATCGCCGATGCCGAGGCCGCCCTGGCGCGGGGGATCGCCGCCGCCCGTCCCGGTGCGCGCATGGGCGACGTCGGCCACGCCATCAGCGCGCGGGCGCGCGCCGCCGGGTACGGCCTCACCGCCGACCACTGCGGTCACGGCATCGGCCGCGTCATGCACGAGGCCCCGGACGTCCCCAACGAGGGGCGTCCGGGCAGGGGCGTGGTCCTGCGCCCCGGGCTGGTGATCGCGATCGAACCCCAACTCGTGCGCGGCGGAACCGACGCCTACGTCCACGCCGACGACGGCTGGACGGTGCGCACCGCCGACGGGTCCCGTGCCGCCCACGTCGAGCACACCGTCGCCGTCACCGAGGAGGGGCCGGTGGTCCTCACGGTCCCGTGACCGGTTCCTGTCCGGGGAGCGGTTCCCCCAAGGGGCGGGTGAAGCCAGCGAGCCGGGGCAGGAAGGCCGCGGAGAAGTCGAACTCCGGCGAGGCGAGCCCGTCCGCCACCTCCTGGTCGGGCTCCCCGTACACCTCGAACGCCCGCACCGAGCAGTGCTTCATCACGTCGCGGATGTAGGGGTCGGACAGCTGCCAGTGGGTGAGGACGGAGGCCGAGTCGCGGTAGAGCTGGAAGCTGTGCGCCAGCATCCGCTCCTCGTCGAGGAAGACCTGCACCATCAGCTGCGGCGCGTGTCGCTCGGTGAACTCGACCGCCCGTCGGATCGCCTCCCGGAACTCGTCCAGGTGTCCGGGGGTGATCCGCATGGTGTTGTGGAACAGGAGAGTGGTGTCGTGTGTCGAAGCCATGCGGCCATCGTGCAACCTCAACATTAATTGAGGTCAATGGGTCCGGCGCGCCTCACTCCAGTCCGGGGACGGCCAGCTCCAGGCTGCCACCCTCGGCGTCGAGCTGAGCGGGTACCCCCAGCGGAACCGTCAGCTGAGCCGCGCAGTGGCCGAACTCCAACCCCCACAGCACCGGTACGCCCAGCGGCGCCAGACGGTCGCGCATCAGGTCGGCGATCACCCCCAGGTCCGGAGGGCAGTCCGTCCACGTCCCCAGCGCCACCCCGGCGATCCCGTCCAGCCAGCCGGTCCGCAACAGGTGGGTGAGCATCCGGTCGATCCGCGCCACGTCCTCCCCGACGTCCTCCAGCAGCAGGATGCCCCCGTCGGCCGACAGCCTGCTGTGCGGCGTGGCCAGACCGTCGTTGAGCAGGCTCAGGTTCCCGCCGAAGGTCACCCCCCGGGCCCGTCCCGGCGCCAGCGCGTGTGCCCCCGGGGAGGTCAGCACCGTCCGCTGCTCCGGGGCGAACAGGGTCGTGCGCAGCTCGTGCTGGGCGACCTGGTCGCCCACGAAGTACCGGGTCCCCACGACCGGTCCGTGCACCGTCGCCACCCCCAGTTCGACGGCGAAGGCCTCGTGCAGCGCGGTGATGTCGCTGAACCCCACCAACGCCTTCGGGCGTGCGCGGCGCATCGCGTCGAAGTCCAGCAGGTCCAGGGTCCGGTGCGCCCCGTCGCCTCCGCGCACACAGAACACCGCGGCCACGTCCGGATCGCACCACGCCTCCTGGAGGTCGGCGGCCCGTGTGGCGTCCGGCCCGGCGAGGTAGGGCAGCCGCGGGTGACGTTCGCGGACGTGTGGCGCGAACTCCACCCGCAGACCCCACTCGCCCAGTACCTCCGCCGCGGCCGCCAACCGGGCGGCCGGAACGGGGCTGCACGGCGCCACCAGGCGGACGCGGTCCCCCTCCCGCAGCCGGGGCGGCCGGACCAGCTCCCGCACGCCCCGGGCGCTCCGCACGGCCCTGGCCACGGCCTCCCGCGCACCACGCACCTCGGTCATCGTCCTCCCCACCCGTCACCGTCCATGGTCGTCGCCGTCTCCGGTCGGACGCAGACCGTCCGCATCGTGTTCCGCCCCCCGGCGGACCGCTCCCTCAGGCCCGCAGGAACGCGTCCAGCACGCCCACCCCGGATCTCAGCCCCTCCAGAGGAACCCTCTCGTCCACTCCGTGCAGCAGACCCGGGTAGTCCATCCCCTCCGGCAGCCGCATGGGGGAGAAGCCGTAACAGTCGATCCCCAGCCGGGCGAACACCTTGGCGTCCGTGCCACCGGCCATGCAGACGGGGACCACGTGCGCGCCGGGGTCGTGGGCCACCAGCGCCGCCCGCATCGCCCGGAACGCGCCCGAGTCCAGGGGGGCGGCCACCGGCGGCGAGGCGTGTTCGTACTCCCAGTCCACGCGCTCCCCGGTGAGCGCGTCCATCGCGCTCGCGAACTCCTCCTCGGCCCCCGGCAGGACCCTGCCGTCCACCCCGCCGACCGCCTCTCCCGGCACCACGTTGACCTTGTATCCGGCCGCCAGCGTCGTGGGCGTCGCCGAGTTGCGCACCGTCGGCGCCACGAGCGAAGCGGCCGCGTTCAGTCGGGCGATCAGCGCGTCGACCGCCTCGTCGGTGTCGGTGTCCCCGGGCACGCGCTCGACCTCCAGAGCGGCGGCGATCGCGTCGACCGCGGCGCGGGTCACCGGTGTCAGGCGCAGGGGCCAGCGGTAGGCGTCGATCCGGGCGATCGCGGCGGCCAGGGCGCCGACGGCGTTGTCGGCGGGCGGCC
>NZ_ANBC01000223.1 GCF_000341125.1 Nocardiopsis lucentensis DSM 44048
CGCTCGCCGATCCCGACCCGGCAGCCCTCGAACAGCTGCGCGTGCTCCCGCACCAGCCAGTCGGCGCCGAACACCGCGCTGTCCTCCTCGTCGGCGACCAGGGCCAGCACGATGTCGCGCCTGGGGCGCAGCCCGCTCCGGGCCCAGTGGCGGATGACGGCGGTGGCCACGGCGATGGTGTTCTTCATGTCCACCGTCCCGCGTCCCCACAGCGACGGAGCTCCGGTGACCGGGCAGTCGGCGACCTCACCCCCGAAGGGAGGGACCGACCACTCCTCGGCTCGGGCGGGGACGACGTCCAGGTGGGCGTGGAGCAGAAGGGCGGATGCGTCCGGGTCGGTGCCCGGGACGCGCACGACGACGTTGGACCGTCGATGCGCGGGCTCCAGGATCCGCGGTGTCAGACCGGCGTCGGTCAGCGCCTCGGCGGCGAACTCGGCGGTCGCCCGCTCGTCCCCCTCCCCGCCGCCGCGGTTGGTGGAGTCCCTGCGCACGAGCTCACGGGCCAGACGGACGGCGTCGTCCCCCGCCGCGGCCAGGTCGTACGTCGCCTCGGAAGGGTCGCCCACGGGTGCGGCCTCGCTCTCGGCTGGGGTCGTTGGGGCCCGGTGATACGGGTGTGGCCACGGTGACCCGGGTCACGGTCTCACCGTACACAGCGACACCGCTCATCAGTCCCGAAGACGCTCCTTGCCGCCCCGGACGGTCACCCGTAGTCCTCCTCCATCGCCCGCGCGGCGAGCGTGGTCACCGCCTTGAAGCAGCGGATCATCTCGTAGGCGCTCGGCGAGGTGTAGCGGACCCCGAGCACCCCCGTACGCGTCACGCCCGGAACGACGTCGGCGGCCTGCGCCAGGTGCGCGGAGTCGAACGCCACCTCCACGGTGTGCGTCCGGGGCTCCTCGGGGCCGAGCCGTCCGGAGAGCACCATGGCGGCCTGCGCACCGGCACGGATCTCCTTGGCCGTGCGGGCCGGGGGGAGGCAGCGCGCGGCGTACCGGCTCACGTGTTCCTTGACCGGAACCGTCCGGGCGAACGGCGCGTAGGCCGCGGCGTCCTCACACGCGCGGTCGTCGCCGGTGACGAGAATGACGGGGACGCCGTACTCGGCGGCCACGGCCGCGTTGAGCCGACCCTCGCTGGCGGGGTCGCCGTCCNNCCATACCCCGGTGAGGGCGCCCGGCAGGTAGGTGTGCGCGAGCACCCCCTCGTCCCCGGCGCCGCAGTGGTAGCCGAGGAAGACCACGCCGTCGCAGTCGCCGTGCTGGATCCCCTCGACCATCGACAGGTCCTTGTGGCGGCCGGTGATCATGGTGGCGCGCTCGTCCAGGCGCTCCAGGAGGAGGTTGCGCATCGTGGCGTGCGCCTCGTTGACCAGCACCTCGCTCGCTCCGCCCGCGAACAGGCCCTCGATCGCGGCGTTGACGTCGCCGGTGAACATCGCCCGGCAGCGCTGCCACTGCTCGGTCCCGGGTTCGACGTCGGCGGGCCAGGTGACGCCGGTGGCGCCCTCCATGTCGGCGGAGACGAGGATCCTCATGCGGAGACCCTAACCCTGCGGCCCCGGCCGATCCAGGGAGGGACGAAGACGGGGACGCGCGCGGGGCGGGGGAGCCGGGCGCCGCGCACACGGGAGCGCCCCCCGCTCCCGGCGAACCGGGAGCGGAGGGCGGTGGTCGAGGTGTCGGGGAGCTCGGGACTCCCCGACACCCGGTGCGCGATCCGGACGGTGTGCGTCCGGCGCTCACCCGACCGAACTAGGGGCGCCACGGGCCGCGGTGGAAGTCGCGGTCGCAGTCGAGGCCGCGCTTGAAGCCCCCGTGGCCGAGGCCGTGGTGGTGGCCGTGGTCGGTCGCGGCCGCGCAGATGTGCTGCGACCCGGCGCCGTGCGGGCCGGCGAAGGTGGCGTTGGCCTCCCAGAGGCTGTCCGCCAGGGCGGCGGTCGGGAGGCCGAACGCCAGCGTGGGCGCGGCGACGGCGGTGATCAGGACTCGCGAGATGGTCTTCATCGTCATGGGATCTCCCCCCTGTGTGTGAACCGGTGCTTCGCTCCGGTCGCTTCCGCTCGTTCGAGCGGCACGTTGATCATTATGCGCAGATTGTGACTGGGTATTCGCTCTTTGTAACCAAATTGACGAAGTATGTCGAGAAGGGGCATTTGTCCACTCTGGCCTGTCGGCGGAGCTCTGGTTCGCCCTCCGGGGCCGGTGCGGCACGCGAAATGCCGGGGAGGCGTCGCTCCCCGGCATCCGACCCGCGATCCGGACGGTGTCCGGTGTTGGTCTGGCTGATCTGGTGGACCCGCGTGGCTCTAGTCGAACCAGGGGCCACGGTGGAAGTCGCGGTCGCAGCCCCTCTTGCCGTGGAAGCCGCCGCCGATCCACGGGCCGTGGTGGTGGCCGCGGTCGAAGGCCGCGGCGCAGATGCTCTGCGACCCGGCGCCGTGCGGGCCGGCGAAGGTGGCGTTGGCCTCGTAGAAGCTGTCCGCCAGGGCGGCGGTCGGGAGGCCGAACGCCAGCGTGGGCGCGGCGACGGCGGTGATCAGGACTCGCGAGATGGTCTTCATCATGGGATCTCCCCCCTGTGCATCGGCCGGTGCGATCGCCCCGGCCTCTTCCACTCGTTCGAGCGGCATGCTTACGAGGATGCGCAGATCGTGGTCGAATATGTGCGCTTTGTAACTGGATTGACGAAGTGTGTGGAGATAAGAGGGGATTTGGGGCCTGAACCGTCGGAGAAGTGACAGTTCGGGGCCCGTCTTCGGAGGTGGGGCAAACATGAGAGGTGCCGGGGAGACACTGCTCCCCGGCACCCCCTCTCGCGAGCCGGACGATGTCCGGTACTCGGTCCTGTGGGCTACCAGATCCAGGGGCCCCGGCGGTCGTCACAACCGCGGTTGCCGAATCCGAATCCGAACCCGAAGCCGCCGCGGTCGAACGCCGCCGAACAGACGTGCGTCGAGCTGGCGCCGTGCGGGCCGGCGACGGTCTGGTCGGCCTCGTAGAAGCTGTCGGCGAAGGCGGCGGTCGGGAGGCCGAACGCCAGCGTGGGCGCGGCGACGGCGGTGATCAGGACTCGCGACATGGTCTTCATCATGGGATCTCCCCCCTGAGTGTGGACCGGTGCTCACTCCGGTCGCTTCCGCTCCTTCGAGCGGCACGCTTACGAGGATGCGCAAAATGTGCCCTGGTATGTGCGGTTTGTCACCGAATTGACCAAGTATGCGGCGATATGGGGGCATTTGTCCGCTTGAAGTGTCGGAGGAGTGACAGCTCGACGCCCCCGTCCGGGGCTCGGAGCGTCCTGGCGCACCCCGGACACGACCGTGCCCCGGGAACCCGTGGCTCCCGGGGCACGCGCACCGTCCGTCTAGGGCCTGTTTCTTGGAACGGTCACCCGAGGGGGTGTCGTTCGGGCGCCGGCAGGGTTCTGCACGACGAGTCGAGCCGCGAGCGAGGAACGAGCGACAGGCGAGGACGAGGATGAAGAATCCCTGCCTTGAGGGCGCCCGAACACGGTCCGAAGCGAAGCGGAGGACCCAAAAAA
>NZ_ANBC01000224.1 GCF_000341125.1 Nocardiopsis lucentensis DSM 44048
ACGGTTTTTCTTGGGGGGTCGTCCTTGGTGGGCGGCCCCCTTCTTTTTTGTGTTGGGGGGGTGCCCGGGAGGGCGCCCCCCTTTTTTTGTTGCGTGGGGACGATCTGGGCTGGCGGATACCCCGCTAGCGGCCGATCTGGTCCAGTTCGGCGAGATCCTCGTCGGAGAGCGAGAGACCGGCACCGGTGACGTTCTCGCGCAGGTGTGCCGCCGACGAGGTGCCGGGGATCAGCAGGACGTTCGGTGACCGTCGCAGCAGCCAGGCGAGGGCGACGGACATCGGCGTCGACTCCAACCGGGTGGCGACGGTCGTGAGCGCCGAGGACTGGAGCGGACTGAAGCCGCCGAGCGGGAAGAAGGGCACGTAGGCGATGCCCTCCCGGGCGAGCGTGTCGATCAGTTCGTCGTCGTGGCGGTGGGCGAGGTTGTACATGTTCTGCACGCACACGATCGGTGCGATCGACCGTGCCTCGGCGACCTGCTCCGCCGTCGCGTTGCTGACTCCCAGGTGCCTGATCAGGCCCTGTCGCTGGAGTTCGACGAGCGTCTCGAGCGGCTCGGCGAGTGAGCCGGGCTGAGGTCCTGTCGCGTCACCGAGTCGGAGATTGACCAGATCGAGCACGTCGAGGTCGAGGTCTTCGAGGTTCTCGTGGATGGCGCGACGCAGATCCTCGGGCTCGCGGGCCGGGGGCCAGCCGCCCTGCTGGTCGCGGTCGGCACCGACCTTGGTCACCACGTGCAGCGCTTCGGGGTAGGGGTGTAGCGCTTCACGGATGAGTTGGTTGGTGAACCGCGGTCCGTAGACGCCGGCGGTGTCGATGTGGGTGATGCCGAGATCGACGGCTTCGCGGAGGACCGCGACCGCGTCGTCGTGGTCAGCGGGCGGCCCCATGACCCCGGGTCCGGAGAGCTGCATGGCGCCGTAGCCGAACCGGGTGACGTTCAGGTCGCCCAGAGTCCAGGTGCCGCCGGGAAGCGAGGTGGAGAGCGTGCTCATGTTCCTGTCCTTCATCGCAAGCTGAGGGTGGTGCCTGATGGCGCCTTGCATCAGTATGGGAACGCAACTTCCGAACGGGAAGTAGGCACTTCAGAGTGCGTAAGGCACTCACGGGTAGGGGGTAGCTGATGGCAACGCTGACGGCTGAGCAGAAGAGGGCACAGAGCAAGGCCCGCTACGACGCCTTCCTGGCGGCCTGTCCCAGTCGCAAGCTGCTCGACCGCATCTCCGACAAATGGGCCACGCTGATCCTGTGCGCACTGGGTGGCGGCGGCTCACACCAGCCAGGTTCCGAAGGTCCCGGCGAGCCGCGGTCGATGCGCTACTCCGAACTGTCGCGCCAACTGGTCGGCGTCAGCCAGAAGATGCTCACCCAGACGCTGCGCTCCTTGGAACGCGACGGTCTCCTCACCCGCACCGTGACACCGACCGTGCCCGTCACGGTCACCTACGAGCTGACCGAGCTCGGTCTCTCCCTGCACCAGGCGGTGCGCGTCATCAAGACCTGGGCCGAGACGCACATGGACGAGGTGCTCACCAACCGCGAAGCGCACGACGCCCGCGTCACCTGAACCAGGAAGGGGTGGGATGCCACCCCGGGGACGGGGCCGCGGACGACCGAAGGCCCGGGAGGGGCTCTCCCCTCCCGGGCCGATCCGTGTCCGTCATGACTCCAGGGCGAGAAGGAACCTCTTCCGCTCCAAGCCGCCCGCGTAGCCGGTGAGGGACCCGTCGGCCCCGATCACCCGGTGGCACGGCACGATGATGCTGATCGGGTTGCGCCCGTTGGCCATCCCCACCGCACGGGAGGCGGTCGGGCGGCCCAGCTCCTCCGCCAGCTGACCGTAGGAGGCGGTCTCCCCGTACGGGATCGTGGTCAGCGCGGCCCACACCGCCAACTGCCAGTCCGTTCCCGCGGGGGACAACGGGAGGTCGAACTCCCGCAGGTCGCCCGCGAAGTAGGCCCCCAACTGGTTGATCGCCTCCTTGAAGGCGGCCTGGTCCCTGGTCCAGCTCTCCGGAACGGTCCGCGACCGGGTCCACACCCCGCTGAGGGACTCGGTGTCGCCGAACAGGGTCAGCTCGCCGATGGGCGAGTCCATCAGGGCGAAGCGGGTCGGTCCCGTGGCCGTCCGGAACTCCTTCCTCGGCATCCGAGGCGGCTCCTTCGGGTCCGGTACTTCCAGGTTCAGTGGCAACGCCTGCTGGTTCATGCTGTGTCCGTTCTCGCCCACAGGAGGTGCGTGGCGTAGGACCGCCACGGACTCCATTGTTCCGGTGTGGTCTGCTCGCCGCGCAGTCCCTGGCGGACCCCGAGGTCTCCGTCGAGGAAGACGTCCGGGTCGCCCAGGCCGCGCATGCGGATGTAGCTCGCGGTCCACGGGCCGATGCCGCGGAGCGCCAGCAGGTCCTTCTCGGTCCGCTCCCGGTCACAACCGGGACCGAGGTCGACCTCGCCGCTGGCGATCGCCGCGCAGAGCCCGACCAGGGCGTGCCCCCGTGACACGGGGATGGACAGGTCGGTCGGGTCCGCGGCCGCCAGCACCGCCGGGGCCGGGAAGAGGCGGGGGGG
>NZ_ANBC01000225.1 GCF_000341125.1 Nocardiopsis lucentensis DSM 44048
GCCCGGACGGAGACCTGCTGCCCCAGCACCGCGCGGACGGCCAGCTCGGCCGGGTCCACGTGCCCGGGGGAGCGGATTCCCGGGTACGCGGTCACGGTCGGGCCGAGAACAGGGTCGGCCCGCAGGGCCTCGAGTACCGCGCGCGGGTCGGCGTCCAGATCCAGCAGCAGCCGGCACCGCCGGACGGCGCTCATCAGGTCGCTCGGCTCGGACAGCCGGAGCCGGCACACGACGTGCCCCCTCCCCGGGGACAGTTCGACGATGCCGGGGCCGTGGGGGAGGGCCAGCGTACGGCGGTACGCGCCGTCCCGGAACTCCTCCACCCCCGGCACCGCGCGGTCGCCGAGGAACCGCAGCATCCGGTCGAGGTCGATCGGTTCCCGGTAGGGCAGTCGGAGGGTGAGTGATCCCTCCGGCGCCGGGCCGCCCGCGCGCATCTCGCTCGGGCTCCGGTCGAAGACCGCGCGCATGGTCTCGTTGAACTGGCGGATGCTGGAGAAGCCCGACGCGAAGGCCACGTCGGCCAACGGCATGTCGGTGGTCTCCACGAGGATGCGGGCGGTCTGGGCGCGCTCGGTCCTGGCCAGAGCCAGGGCCCCCGCCCCCAGCTCAGCGGTCAGCAGCCGGTTGAGTTGACGTTCGCTGTAGCCGACCGCCGCCGCCAGGGCACCGACCCCGCCCCGGTCCACCGCGCCGTCCTGGATGAGTCGCATCGCGCGCCCCACGACGTCGGCCCGCAGGTTCCACTCGGGCGAACCCGGGGTCCGGTCGGGGCGGCAGCGCTTGCACGCCCGGAAGCCGGACTCCTGGGCAGCGGCGGCTGACGGGAAGAAGCGCGTGTTCTCCCGCTTCGGGGTCACCGCCGGACAGCTGGGGCGGCAGTAGATACCGGTCGTGCGCACCGCTGTGTAGAACACCCCGTCGAAGCGGGCGTCGCGGCTGTGCACGGCGCGGTAGCGCTGGTCGTCGTCCATGGATCCATACTCACCGACGTGCCGGACCCCGGGCTGGCGGTTTTCGGACGTTCAGCTCCCCTGCTCCCCGTGCTCCCTGAGGTACTCGACGTAGACGGGGCGCAGCGCCTCCTGGACTTTCGGGTCCGTCTCCACGGACAGGGCCTCGTACAGGAATCCGGACGCCTGCGCGACGCTGGCCTCGCTCGCCTCCATGTTGCCCGCGACCGCCTCGGCCGCCGGGATGAGACCGAGCAGGCGCCAGAAGAAACGCACGTCCCACCGCTTGCGCGCGAGTTCCACGGCGCGGTCCCGCAGGTCGTCGGTGCTGATCTGTTCGAAGTTCTCCCCCATGCGGGCAAGATACCCCTGAGCACGGTGTCCACCCCTGGGTTACGCTTCTCACGAAAGGGGTGCGCCATGACAAGGGTCGTCGTCGCCAAGCCTGGTCTGGACGGGCACGATCGCGGGGTCAAGATCGTCGCCCGCGTGCTACGCGACGCCGGGGTCGAGGTGATCTACACCGGGCTGCGGCAGACCCCTGAGATGATCGTGGCCGCCGCGCTCCAGGAGGACGCCGACGCGATCGGTCTGTCCGTGCTCTCCGGCGCCCACATGACCATCTTCGCCCGTGTCATGGAGCTGCTCCGCGAGAACGACGCGACCGACATCCGGGTCTTCGGCGGGGGCATCATCCCCGACGCCGACATCGAGGAGCTGGAGCGGATGGGGGTCGCCAAGATCTTCACGCCCGGTGCGCCGACCGCCGAGATCGCCGACTGGGTGCGGGAGAACGTGCGTCCGGCCACCGCGCACGGGTGACCTTCGTCGCATCGCACAACGGGTGAAACCGTCCCGTCTGGTGTGATTGGAGGTGTCTCTGGTCACACGAATTCCCATCGGGGGCGGCGCGCAACGCCGTATGCGTGGTGATCGAGCCGGAACGGCCCTGGACAACACGCCCCCGGTGTCCGTCGCCCGGATGCCGGGCGACTAAGCTTTGCGCATGTCGCGGGTGGCAACTCCGCGGCGTTCTCGATCTTCTGTAGCGGCTCAGCCCACGAGGCTGCGCGTCGTGTGACACATGATCAGTGGGTCACAGCCGATCCGGACGAGGCCACCCCGGCAGACACTCTTGAGCCAGCGAGTTACAAGGACGGACCCTCGTGGACCTGTTCGAATACCAGGCGAAGCAACTCTTCGCAGAGTACGGGGTTCCCGTACCCCAGGGGAAGGTGGCGAGCACGGCCGCTGAGGCACGTGCCATCGCTGAGGAGTTCGCCGCCGCCGGTAAGCCGCGCGTCGTCGTCAAGGCGCAGGTCAAGACCGGTGGCCGCGGCAAGGCTGGCGGTGTGAAGGTCGCCGAGGGCCCCGAGGACGCCCAGGCCAAGGCCGAGCAGATCCTCGGAATGGACATCAAGGGCCACACGGTCCACCGCGTCCTGGTCGAGGAAGCCTCCGACATCGCGGAGGAGTACTACTTCTCCTTCCTGCTGGACCGTGCGAACCGCACCTTCCTGTCGATCTGCTCCGCCGAGGGAGGCGTGGAGATCGAGGAGGTCGCGGTCTCCAACCCCGACGCGGTCGCCAAGATCGCCGTCAACCCGCTGACCGGCGCTCCCGCCGACGTCGCCGCGGAGATCGTCAAGGCGGGCAAGCTCCCGCAGGCCGCCGCGGAAGGCGCCGCCGAGGTCATCACCAAGCTGTGGGACGCCTTCGTCGGCAAGGACGCGAACCTCGTCGAGGTCAACCCGCTCATCCTCACCAAGGACGGCCGTGTCGTCGCCCTCGACGGCAAGGTGACCCTGGACGAGAACGCCGAGTTCCGCCAGGACCTGGAGAGCCTCACCTTCCCGGAGGAGGGTGACCCGCTCGAGGTCGCCGCCAAGGCGAAGGGCCTCAACTACGTCAAGCTCGACGGCGAGGTCGGCATCATCGGCAACGGCGCGGGCCTGGTCATGTCCACCCTGGACGTGGTCGCCTACGCCGGCGAGGCGCACGGCAACGTCAAGCCCGCCAACTTCCTCGACATCGGCGGCGGGGCGTCCGCCGAGGTCATGGCCAACGGCCTGGAGATCATCCTCGGCGACCCGGCGGTCAAGAGCGTGTTCGTCAACGTCTTCGGCGGCATCACCGCCTGCGACGCCGTCGCCAACGGCATCGTCCAGGCCCTGGAGATGCTGGAGGGCCGCGGCGAGGACGTCTCCAAGCCGCTCGTCGTCCGCCTGGACGGCAACAACGCCGAGCTGGGCCGCGACATCCTCACCAAGCGCGCCCACCCGGCCGTGCGACAGGTCGACACGATGGACGGCGCCGCCGCTCAGGCCGCCGAGCTCGCGGCGAAGTAGGGGAACGGACACCATGGCTATCTTCCTGAACAAGGACAGCAAGGTGCTGGTCCAGGGCATGACCGGCTCTGAGGGCACCAAGCACACCCGCCGCATGCTCGCGTCGGGCACCAACATCGTCGGTGGCGTGAACCCGCGCAAGGCCGGGCAGAGCGTCGACTTCGACGGCACCGAGGTTCCCGTCTTCGGCTCGGTCGCCGAGGGCATGGAGGCCACCGGCGCCGACGTCACCGTCATCTTCGTCCCGCCGAAGTTCTGCAAGGACGCGGTCATCGAGGCGATCGACGCCGAGATCGGCCTCGCGGTCGTCATCACCGAGGGCATCCCGGTCCACGACACCGCCGTGTTCTGGGCCCACGCGGGCGCCAAGGGCAACAAGACGCGGATCATCGGCCCCAACTGCCCGGGTCTGATCACGCCGGGGCAGTCCAACGCGGGCATCATCCCGGCCGACATCACCAAGCCGGGCCGCATCGGGCTGGTGTCCAAGTCCGGGACGCTGACCTACCAGATGATGTACGAGCTGCGTGACATCGGCTTCTCCTCGGCCGTGGGCATCGGTGGCGACCCGATCATCGGGACCACGCACATCGACGCGCTCGCCGCCTTCGAGGCCGACCCCGACACCGACGCGATCGTCATGATCGGTGAGATCGGTGGTGACGCCGAGGAGCGCGCCGCCGACTTCATCAAGGACAACGTGTCCAAGCCGGTCGTCGGCTACGTGGCCGGGTTCACCGCCCCCGAAGGCAAGACCATGGGCCACGCGGGTGCGATCGTGTCGGGTTCCTCCGGCACCGCGGCCGCGAAGAAGGAGGCCCTGGAGGCCGTCGGCGTGAAGGTCGGCAAGACCCCCAGCGAGACCGCCAAGCTGGTGCGCGAGCTGTTCTAGGACACCGCGCCGTGCCGGCCCCGTCCCCCGTGTGGGGGCGGGGCCGTTCTCCTATCCGCCCTCGATCTCGCCGCGGTCGCCACCGAGTCCGCGCCGCTGCTTCCTGGCACGGACGCCGCGTGTGGTGGCCACTGACAGGCCGGGCACCATGACCAGGGCGAAGAAGGCCAGCCAGCCGACGATGGCGTAGACGTTGCCGCTGGCGATCGCGGGCATGCCCCACATCGCGAAGAGGAGCCCACCCCAGATCAGCAGTGCGGTCGGCCGGGGTCCCCCGCGCTCGTCGCCGCTCGGGGCCGTGGGCGCACTCGGGGCCCGGGCCGCCGGTTCGGCGGGGGGGGNNNTCCGTGAGCGTCGTGGGGTGCAGGCGCGGCGGGAGATCCGCGAAGAGCGGGGCCAGGTCGGCGGTGGTGACCGCGTGCAGGGCCGTGTTCGAGCGGGACTCGTGCTCCTCCAGGTCCAAACGCCCCTCCGAGAGCGCCGTCCGCAGCAGGTTCAGGGCGTCGTCGCGTTCGTCGTCGGACAGTCGGTAGCCGTGGTCGGGGCCGCTCATGGGTGTTTCCTTCGGAAGGTGTGACGGGGGTGGCCCGCTTCTCACGTTAGGACGTCGTCTGTCGCCGTCGGGTTCCGGTTCGCCCGTGCGTCGGCTCGGCGGGCGGGTCACACGCCACCGCCACCGCCACCGCCACCGCCTCCGCCTCCATCGCCTCCTCCGCCACCGAACCAACCCCCTCCGGCGCCACCATCGCCCGCTCGGCCACCGTGACCGGACCGACGGCCGGACCGGACGCCGACCCAGACGATCCCGGCGAAGTTGAGGACCGCGCACAGCATCAGGATCGGAGCCCAGGTGAACATGGCGAGGGGATGGGTGGCGGCGACCGCGAGGAAGGCTCCGACCGACAGGGCGAATCCGACGAAGGGCAGCGCGGTGGGTACCGTGCCCTTCCTCAGGAACGCGGGACGGAATCGCCGGGGGAGGTCGTCGAAGATCGGGAACAGGTCGGAGACGGTGGTCGCGTGCAGGACCGCCTCCGTGCGGGTCTCGTGCTGGGTCGTGATCAGCCATCCGGCCGAGCGTGCCGTCCGCAGCGCTTCCAGGGCCTCGTCGCGTTGGTCGTCGGAGAGGGGGCGGGTCATGGGAGTGCTCGCCTCCGGGGATGTCGGGTGTGTCTCGTCTCCCATGGTGGGACGAAGGTGCGGGGCGTAGGGTTGGCTCGCCCACGACACGCGACGCCGGGATACCACGGAGCATTCCGGTCCCTGGCAGCATAAGTCGGGTGAGTACGCCAGGATCTCCCCCTGACCGAGGCCGGAAGCGGCCGAGCGGCACACCGGTCGACGCGCCCCGCCACCCCTCACCCGGGCCGCGGCCGCTCTACCCGACCGGCGGGGTCGCCGCCGCCACCGCCGCGGGCATCGGTCTCGCCGTGATCGTCACGTTGACCATCGTCGGGTGGGTGGCCGCGCCGCACTCGCCCTTCGGCGAGGAGGTCGTCGAACTCCTCCAGGGGGCCGTGCTGGCGTGGTTGGTGAGCCACCACGTGTCCTTCGCGATCGAGGGCGGGCAGTTCGGACTGCTACCGATCGGGCTCGTCCTCATTCCGGCCCTGCTCCTGTACCGGTCGGGCCGATGGTTGGCGCGCAGCTGCGAGATCGGCCGGTTGCGGCACGTCTACCGGGCGGCGTTGGCGATCGCCGGGCCCTACGCGGCGATCGCGGGCACGCTCGCCCTGCTGGCGCGTACCGACACCATGGAGCCCAGCATGCCGCGTGCGCTGGTGATGGGCTTCGTCATCGCGTTCCTGGCCGGGGGGCTGGGGTCGCTGCGCCAGATGATGCGGGACCGCGATGTGGCGGTCGGCGCGCTGCTGGGCCTCATGCCGGGCCGTGCGCGCTCCCTGCTCGTGGGGATGGGCGCCGCCACCGGCTCTCTGCTGCTGGGCGGTCTGCTGCTGTTCCTCGCCGCGCTGGCGGTGAACCTGCCCGAGGCGGTGGACGCGACCCGCGCGCTCGCCCCCGGGTTGGTCGGGGGGACACTGCTCCTGCTCGTACAGATCGCCTATCTGCCCAACGCGATCGTGTTCGCGGTCTGCTACGCCCTGGGGCCGGGGTTCACGATGGGGGAGGCGACCATCGTGGCGCCCACGGGTGTGTCCGTCGGGGCGCTGCCGATGTTTCCCATGCTGGCGGCCCTGCCGACGAACGGCGCCGCGCCCGTGGCGTCGCTCGCGGCGCTGGCCGTTCCGTTCGTGGCGGGCGCGGTCGGCGGGGTGCTGACCCAGCGCAGCGCACCGGACGTGGTCAGCGAGGCGGCGCCGCTGTGGGGGTTCGTGTGCGGGGTGACCACGGGCATGGTCTGCGCGGCCCTGGGGGAGCTCGCGGGCGGTTCCCTGGGCGCGGAGCGGCTCACCGACATCGGCCCCTCGTCCTGGCAGGTGGGGCTCGTCGCCGCTCTGGAGGTCGGGGTGGCCGCGGCGATCGCGGCCTGGATCGCCAACTGGTGGTACACGCGCAGGATGCGTCTGGCCTTCGCGGCGGCCGCCGAGGCCCCGGTGAAGGAGGAGCCCGGGAAGGAGGCTGAGGCGGAGCTGCCCGAGCCCGTGCCGGTGGGCGAGGGGTTGGCGACGGTGACGCCGTTGCACCCGCGGGAGGACGACGAGGACGGGGCCGAACAGCGGGAGCCGTCCGAGGCCGAGCGCTTCGCCGAACGCCAGCGCGTGCGGGAGCGGGCCAGGAAGGAGAAGAGGGCGGAGCGCGCCGCGCGTAAGGAGGCCCGAGCGGAGCTGCGCGTCCAGCGCAGGGAGGAGCGGCGGGCCCAGAAGGCGGAGAAGCGCCGGAGCCGCCGCGAGGACGGGGACGCGGAGTCCGAGGAGATGTACGGGATCAGCTACGAGGCCGACCCCGAGGAGGTCGACGCACCCTGATCCGCCCGGGGCCGGGAGCACCCCCGTGCGCGGCTGCCCGTGCGCCCCTGGACGAACCACGGGGCCGTTCGGGAGGACGAGCGGTGCCCCCGTTCGACGACCCCCGCCACCGCCTCGCGCCGTCCGGTCCCCGAGACGCGACCGGCCCCGCCGCACGCG
>NZ_ANBC01000226.1 GCF_000341125.1 Nocardiopsis lucentensis DSM 44048
GGGCACCGGGACGAGTAGCGTCTTGGTCGCCTCCTTGCGCACGGACTTGGGGTACATCCGGCGCAGCCGCAGCTCCTGCGACTCGCGTAGTTCCACGGGGGCGAACCGGATCTGGTTGCCCTGCATGACCACGTCGGACAGGCCCGCCGACTTGGCCAGCACCCGGAACCGCGCCACCGCCATCAGGTTGTCCACCGGTTCGGGCGGGGTGCCGTACCGGTCGGTGAGCTCCTCGTAGGCGGCGAGGATGTCCTCCTCGCTGGTGACGCTGGCGATGCGCTTGTAGGACTGCAGGCGCAGCCGTTCGCCCGGCACGTAGTCGTGCGGGATGTGCGCGTTGATGGGCAGCTCGACCCTGGTCTCGACCTCCTCGGCGGCGCCCTGGTCGCCCTTGAGCTCGGCGACCGCCTCACCGACCATGCGCACGTACAGGTCGAAGCCGACTCCGGCGATGGTCCCGGACTGTTCGGCGCCCAGGATGTTGCCCGCGCCGCGGATCTCCAGGTCCTTCATCGCCACGTACATGCCCGCGCCGGTCTCGGTGTGCTGGGCGACCGTGGCCAGGCGTTCGTAGGCGGTCTCGGTGAGCGGTCGCTCCGGCGGGTACAGGAAGTAGGCGTAGGCGCGTTCCCGGCCCCGACCGACCCGGCCGCGCAGCTGGTGCAGCTGGGACAGGCCGTAGGTGTCGGCGCGGTCGATGATGAGGGTGTTGGCGTTGGGTACGTCCAGGCCGGACTCGACGATGGTCGTGGAGACCAGGACGTCGAAGTTCTTCTCCCAGAAGTCGACCATCACCTTCTCGAGCTGCTGTTCGTTCATCTGGCCGTGCGCGTAGGCCACCCGGGCCTCGGGGACCAGGCGCTGGATGGCCGCGGCCACCTTGTCGATCGAGGCGACGCGGTTGTGCACGAAGAACACCTGTCCCTCGCGCATGAGCTCGCGGCGGATCGCGGCGGTGATCTGCTTGTCCTCATAGGGCCCGACGAAGGTGAGCACGGGGTGGCGCTCCTCCGGCGGGGTGAGGATGGTGGTCATCTCCCGGATACCGGTCAGGCCCATCTCCAGGGTGCGCGGAATGGGTGTGGCGGACATGGCGAGCACGTCCACCTGGGTGCGCAGCCGCTTGAGCGACTCCTTGTGCTCCACGCCGAAGCGCTGTTCCTCGTCGATGATGACCAGGCCCAGGTCCTTGAACCGGGTCTCGGCGGACAGCAGCCGGTGTGTGCCGATGACGACGTCGACCTCGCCGTTGCGCAGTCCCTCCCGGGTCAGCTCCACCTCGGCGTCGGTCTGGAACCGCGACATCGGCTTGACCGTGACCGGGAAGGAGGCGTACCGCTCGGTGAAGGTGGACAGGTGCTGCTGGACCAGCAGGGTGGTGGGTACGAGCAGGGCGACCTGTTTGCCCTCCTGTACCGCCTTGAACGCGGCGCGCACGGCGACCTCGGTCTTGCCGTATCCGACGTCGCCGCAGATCAGCCGGTCCATCGGGACCGATCGCGACATGTCCTTCTTGACCTCGTCGATCGCGGCGAGCTGGTCGGGCGTCTCGACGTAGGGGAAGGCGTCCTCCAGCTCCCGTTGCCAGGGGGTGTCCGGCCCGAACGCGTGGCCGGGGGAGGCCTGGCGGGCGGAGTACAGGCGGATCAGGTCCCCGGCGATCTCGCGGACGACCTTGCGGGCCCGGCTCTTGGCCTTGCTCCACTCGGCGCCGCCCATCTTGGACAGTGTCGGCGCCTCACCGCCGACGTACCGGGTCACCTCGCCCAGCTGCTCGGTGGGTACGAACAGGCGGTCGCCCGGTTGGCCGCGTTTGGAGGGCGCGTACTCGATGAGCAGGTAGTCGCGGGTGGCTCCCTGGATCTGGCGGCTGACCATCTCCAGGTAGCGGCCCACACCGTGCTGTTCGTGCACGACGTAGTCGCCGGGCTTGAGCTGGAGCGGGTCGACCGTGCCCCGCCGCCTGCTCGGCATCTTGCGCATGTCGCGGGTGGAGGACTTCTGCCCGACCAGGTCGGTCTCGGTGAGGACGACGGTGCGCACCGACCTGAGCAGGAACCCGTGGTCGACCAGGCCGGTGGTCACGGTGGCCACGGCCGGGGCCGGGGCCTCGGCCAGGTCGGAGGCCAGGGTGGCGCCCAGTCCGGCGTCGCGCAGCATGGCCACGAGTCGCTCCGCGGGGCCGTGGCCCTGGGTGACCAGGACGACGCTCCAGTTGTCGTGCAGCCAGCCCTTGACGTCGGCCAGGGCGCGCTCGGTGTCGCCGCGGTAGGACTCGGCGGGGACCGCGCCCACGACGACGGCGTGGTCCTCCTCGGCGGCGCCCTCCCCGTCGGCCCCGAACGGGGTCAGCCCCCACCAGGGCAGCCCCAGTTCGCTGGCGCTCGCGCGTAGGTCGGCGATGGACATGTAGGCCGACTCGCCCAGGTCGATGGGGGCCTCACCGCCGGAGGCGGCGTTGATCCAGGAGGCGTCCAGGAACTCGGCGCTGGTCGCCTCCAGCTCCAGGGCGCGGGTGCGGATGCGTTCGGGGTCGCAGCCGACCACGAGGGCGCCCTCGGGCAGGTAGCGGAAGAACGGTTCCATGCGGTCGGCGAGCACGGGCGCGAACGCCTCCATGCCCTCGACGGTGACGCCGTCGGCGATCTTGGTGAGGATCTCGGCCAGGGAGGGGTGCTCGGCGGCCAGGGCCCGGGCGCGTTCGCGGACGGTGTCGGTGAGCAGCAGTTCCCGGCACGGCGGGGCGAACAGGCCGGCCGCGGCGTCGGTGCCCGGCCCGTCGGTGCCCTCGCGCGGTTGGATGGAGCGCTGGTCGGCGACCTGGAAGTAGCGGATGTCCTCGACGGTGTCGCCCCAGAACTCCAGCCGCAGCGGGTGTTCCTCGGTGGGCGGGAAGACGTCCAGGATGCCGCCGCGCACCGCCATGTCGCCGCGCTTCTCGACCAGGTCGACGCGGGCGTAGCCGGTCATGGTGAGGTTGTCCACCACCTCCTCCAGGGGCACCTCGTCACCCGGTCGGACGCGCACCGGCTCCAGGTCGCCCAGGCCGCCGACGAGCGGTTGGAGGACGCTGCGCACCGGAGCCACGACCACCCGCAGTGGGGCGGTCAGGGGGTCGGAGGGGTCGGGGTGGGCGAGGCGGCGCAGGACGGCCAGGCGCTGGCCGACGGTGTCCGACCGCGGGGACAGCCGTTCGTGGGGGAGGGTCTCCCAGGCGGGGAAGTGCGCGACCGCGTCGGCGGGCAGCAGTGAGCCCAGGGCGTCGGTGAGGTCGGTGGCCTCCCGCTCGGTGGCGGTGATCGCCAGGACCGGCCGGGCCGCGCCCACGGGCGCGTCGGCGGCCAGCGCGCCCACCATGAAGGGGCGCAGCGCCGCCGGGGCGATGAGGTCGGTGTGGGGATCGCGGCCGCCACGGGCGGCCTCGATCGCGCTGTGCAGTGCCGGGTCCTTGCAGACGTCGGCGAGAAGTCCAATGAGGCTCATAGCACCAGGAGCGAGAGATGGGAGTGGTCCGGATCAGGCGGTGGTCGCGGCCTGCACGGTGGAGGGCGGCCGTGTCGTGGACGGCAGCCCGGTCCCCATCAGCCTAGCGACTCCGTCGGCTTCGCGCGGTCGGCTGTGGACGGCGGTCCCCCGCGCCCACCCTCGGGGCCGCTCCGGTCGGACGAGGCGGTACACAGGGAGTCAAACTCGCGATGAGCTGGTCCTATTCCGGGTTGGGCGGATCGACGCCGAGGCTGTGACCGGGCCCGGCATACGCTGGACGCGACGCGGACCGTGGACAGGAGAGGGAGCGTGTGGTGAGTGGCAACGGGTGGGGACGCACCCCGGGCGGGGGATCCGGCCGGCCGGAGGCACGGGTGTTGACCCCGGACCAGGACGAGCTCGCGCACCTGGAGCTGATCCTCAACGGCGCCTGTCCGCTGCCCGGCTTCATGACCAGGGAGCAGGCCGCGTCGGTGGACAGTGACGGCCGGTTGCCCGGCGGAGCCTGGCCGGTTCCGGTCACCCTGACGGTTCCCGAGCACCTGGCCGACGCGGAGCGGCTGGTCCTGGCCGACCCGGAGGGCTTCCCCCTGGCGGAGCTGACGGTGACCGAGCGGTGGGAGTCGTCGGCCCCCGACCACGGGGAGGGGCGGGTCGAACGCCGCCACGTGGCCGGTGACGTGGCGTTGGCCAACCCGCCCATGGGAGGTGTGCTGCGCAAGCTGCGCGTTCCCCCGGCGGAGGTGCGCGGTCAGCGCGAACTCGGCCCCGACCACCCACTCCTGGCCGTGGTCACCGACCGGCCGCTGCACCACCGCGCCCTCCACCAGATCCGTGACCGGGCCAAGGCGCTGGGCCACGCCGACGTGCTGGTGATGGTCGACGCCCCGCTGGAGGACGAGGGGCTGGCCCCGGCCGTGCTCGCGGCCGAGCCGCTGCTGTCCGCGCACACACGGTTCGTCGTGTGCACGCTGCCGCGTTCGGCGGCGCGTTCCGAGGGGCCCCTCGGCGGGCGGTGGGGAGCCCGGGACGTGGCCATGGCCGGGCACGTGGCCGCCGCTTACGGAGCCACGCACATGATGGTGGAGGCGGGGCCGGCGGGCGCCGACGTCGAGGGCGCCAAGGCACTGGAGCCGCCGGTCGCCCTGGTTGCCCCGGAACCGTGGAGCTATGACACGGCCAGCGCGATGTGGCGGCCCTCGCAGGAGGTGCCCGAGGAGGCGCGCCGCGCCGAACCCGACGACGCCGAGGTCGCGGCCGAGCTGGCGCACGGCCGTGAGCTCGCCGCCTGGTTCACCCCGGCCCGGGTGGGCGCGGAGCTGGCCCGGCTGCGTCCGGCGCGGACCCGGCGGGGGCTGACCCTGCTGTTCACCGGTCTGTCCGGGTCGGGCAAGTCGACGATCGCGCAGCGGGTCCGTGAGGGCATCAACCGCGCGGGTCGTACGGTGACGTTGCTCGACGGCGACGTGGTCCGGCTCATGTTGTCCAAGGGCCTGACCTTCTCGCGTGAGGACCGCGAGATGAACGTCCGCCGCATCGGCTACGTGGCCTCCGAGATCACCCGGCACGGCGGGGTCGCCGTGTGCGCTCCGATCGCCCCCTACGCGCGGAGCCGGGCCGAGGTGCGGGCCATGGTGGAGGAGTACGGCGACTTCTTCCTCGTCCACGTGGCCACCCCGCTGGAGGTGTGTGAGGAGCGGGACCGCAAGGGCCTGTACGCCAAGGCGCGGGCGGGGGAGATCCCCGAGTTCACCGGTGTCTCGGATCCCTACGAGGAACCGACCGACGCCGACATGGTCATCCACACGGTGGGTGAGGACCCGCACGAGTCGGCCGCGCGGGTGCTGGCCGCGCTGCGCGAGGGTGGCTGGCTGCCGGACAAGGACAGGTAGGAGACGGCGATGCACGAGACCCGCGACGGCGGCGGACACCACGGGGGCCCGGGGGAGGCGCGCTCCGGGGACGCGGGGCCGGCGCCGGGGCACCGGCTTCCGCGCCTGGTCGAGGTGATGGCCACCCTGCGCAGGGAGTGCCCCTGGGACCGCGGCCAGACGCACGAGTCGCTGGCCAAGTACCTGATCCAGGAGGCCTACGAGACCCTGGAGATCATCGAGGAGGGGGATCCGTCCCTGCTGCCGGAGGAGCTCGGGGACGTCCTGCTCCAGGTGGTCTTCCACGCGGCGATCGCCGCTGAGCGCCCCGAGGGGGATCCGGCGCGTTTCACCGTGGACGACGTCGCCGACGCCATCATCGACAAGATGACCCGCCGCCACCCGCACGTGTTCGGCGGGGTGGAGGTGTCCGGCGCCGACGAGGTCAAGAGCAACTGGGAGGCGATCAAGGCCGCCGAGCGCAGGGAGAAGGCCAGGGCGAGGGGGCACGAGGGCGAGGGCTCGGTCCTGGACGGTGTGCCCTTCGCCCAGCCCGCGGTGCTGCTGTCGGAGGAGTTGCAGCGGCGGGCGGTGCGCAACGGCGTCCCGGCCGATCTGGTCGTCGACGACGGCGGAGCGGGCGGTGAGCTGTTCGCGGCCGTGGCGACCGAGCGTGAGCGGGGCCGTGACGCCGAGGGCGACCTGCGGGCGGCGGCGCGGCGGTTCGACGCCCGTGTGCGCGCGGCCGAGGCGCTGGCCGGGGCGGACGGCCGTGACCCCCGGGAGCTGTCCGAGGCCGAGTGGCGGCGGTACTGGCACCGGGCCGGTGATGTCCAGGAGGGGTAGGGGCGCGGGGTGTGTCCGACGGACATATCCCGGTGCCGGAAAGCGGGTGGAACAAGGCTTGACCCGTATGTGACGCATGGCACACAGTGCTCCGGTGTGGGCGCACCCCCGGGCCCGGACTCCCCCGTTCTCCCGGGCCGGGGACGCCCGACGATGGGAGCGTCATGCGTCGATTCGGAAACGTCCTCGCCGCGTTCAGCACCCGCTGGGTGCCGGACGCCTTCGTGTTCGCGGTCTTCCTGTCCGTCCTCGTCTTCGCCCTGGCCCTGGGCCTGACCGACCGCACCCCGCTCGAACTGGTCGGTGACTGGTACGGCGGGTTCTGGAATCTCCTCCAGTTCGGCATGCAGATGACTCTGGTGCTGGTCACCGGGTACGCGCTCGCCTCCTCGCCGCCGGCGGGACGGGCGATCCGCTGGGTGGCGGGCCGCACGCGCGGCCCGCTCTCCGCGGTCGCGGTCACCGCGCTGGGCGCCGCCCTGCTGGGCACGCTGCACTGGGGGCTGGGCCTGATCGCGGGGGCCCTGCTGGCCGTGGAGGTCGCGCGCTCCTGCCGGGAGCGCGGCGTTCGGGTGCACTTCCCGCTCGTGGCGGCGGGCGGCTACGTCGGCCTCATGGTCTGGCACAGCGGTCTGTCCGGGTCGGCGCCGCTGCTGGTCAACACCCCGGGGCACTTCCTGGAGGAGCGGGTCGGGCTGATTCCGCTCACCGAGACCATCCTCCAACCGTTCAACCTGGTCTTCCTCGCGGCCATGCTGATCGGGGCGCCGCTGCTCTTGATGAGCATGCACCCGAGGTCGCGGGACAGCGAGGAGATCGAGGCCGACGCCGACGCTGACGGCGGCGCCTCCGATGCCGGTGGCGCGGCCGGGGGCGGCACGGGCGGGGCGGCCACCGCGACCGCGGTCCGGGAGCTGTCCCCCGCGCAGCGCCTGATGCACAGCCGCCTGCTGGTCTACCTGGTGGTGGCCGTGGGGCTGGTGTACCTGGTGCCCGCGCTCGTCAGGGGTGGTGTCGTGGGCATGGACATCAACCTGCTCAACTTCACCTTCCTCATCGCGGGACTGGGGCTGCACGGCACCTTGGCGGGCTATTCCGCGGCCGCGGCGGAGGGGGCGCGCAACGCCTCCGCCGTGATCATCCAGTTCCCCTTCTACGCGGGGATCATGGGCATGATGGCGAGCTCCGGGCTGCTGGCGGTCGTCACCGAGGCCTTCGTCTCCTTCGCGACGCCGTTCAGCTACCCGTTCTGGGCCATGACCAGCGCCGCCCTGGTCAACTTCGCGGTGCCCTCCGGCGGGGGCCAGTGGGCGGTGCAGGGGCCCGTGGTCATCGGGGCCACGGAGTCCCTGGGCATCGACCCGGGGGTCGGCGTCATGGCGGTGGCGATGGGCGACCAGCTCACCAACGGCATCCAACCGTTCTGGGCGCTGCCCTTGCTCGCGCTGACCAGACTGCGGGCGGGCAGCGTCCTGGGCTATTCGGCGGTGGTGATGTTCTTCGGTTTCGTCGTCGCCTCGCTGTGCATCACGTTCCTCACCTGATCCGGGCGGGCCGCCGTCCCCCGCGGGGCGGCGGCTCACCCCTCGTCCCGGCGCGGGCGGCGCGGCACCCGGCGCACGTCGATGATCTCGGTCGAGGCGTCACCCGGGGCGAGGCCCTCACTGAAGGTCGCCTGAGGGCGCCGGGCGTGTTCACTGATCACCAGCCACAGTCCGATGATCACCCAGTTGGCCATCAGCGCCGATCCGCCCGCCGACAGGAACGGCGTGGTCATCCCGGTGAGCGGGATGACCAGGGTGGCGCCGCCCAGGACGATGAACACGTTGAAGGCGAGGAGGAAGGCGTAGCCCAGCGCGGTGAGCTTGAGGAACACGTCGCGGCAGGCCAGCGCGATCCGGAAGCCGCGTTCGGCGAGCAGGAACAGCAGGACCAGAACGGCCATGAGTCCGGTCAGCCCCAGTTTCTCGCCGACCGACACCAGGACGAGGTCGCTGTCGGCGGCGAAGACCTCCTGGGCGAAGCCCTCGTGGAAGCCCGTGCCGAGCACGCCGCCGTTGGCCAGCGCGAACATGCCCTCGACCACCTGGAAGCTGCCCCCCGGACGTCCGTAGACCTCGGGGTCGAAGGCGTTGAGCCAGATCTCCACGCGGTTGCGTACGTGCCCGAACAGCAGGTAGGCGACGTAGGCCCCGGCGGAGAAGGCGATGAGTCCGATGGCCACCCATGACTTGCGGCCGGTCGCGGCGTACAGCACGGCGAGGAAGGTGCCGAAGAGCAGCAGCGACGTGCCCAGGTCCCGGGTGCCGACCAGGAGCAGGATCGCCATTCCCCAGCCCACCGCCATGGGGGCCAGGTCCCGGGCGCGCGGGACGCTGAACACCTTGACCCGGCCGACCTTGACCGTGTGGGTCACCAGGGACATCACGGTGCGCTGTCGCCCCAGGTAGGAGGCGAGGAAGATGACGAGCAGGACCTTGGCGAACTCCGAGGGCTGCATGGTGAACGGTCCGATCCCGATCCACCGGCGCGCCCCCAGCACCTCGATCCCCAGGGGTGAGAGCGGCAGCAGGAGCAGCAGCAGGGCCGCCACGGCGATGACGTAGGTGTACATGGTGAGGCGGCGCGGTCGGCGCACCAGGACGATCGTGGCTCCGCACAGCACCGTTCCCGCCACGGTCCACAACAGCTGCCGGTCGGCGTCGCCGTGCCCCGGTTCGGCCTTGGCCATCTGGAGCGCCCAGATCATGGTGAGGCCGAGTGCGTTGAGGACCGTGGCCACCGGCAGGAGCACGGGGTCGGCGTAGGGGGCGAGGAACCGCATGAGGACGTGCAGGGCGACCGCGCACGCGCTGACCACGACGATGGCGAGGGTGACGGACGGGTCGACCTCCCCGGTGAGCGCGAGTGAGGCGGCGACCAGCCCGGACGCGCCGGCCACCAGCGCGGGGACGAGCAGGCGCAGCTCCGCCGATCTCTGGCGGACGGGCGCGAACGCCAGGTCGGAGCCGTTCGTCTCTGCCTCGGGGTTGCCCATGTCGTCGTGCCGTCCCGCCGTCCACGTGAGGGGCGGGGCGCCCGTCGGAGCGCCCGCGCCCGGCCGGAAGAGGGGAGGTTCGTCGTGTTCTCGCACTATAGGCACACGCGTTGTCGGATGGGCGTAAGGCGTGCCGGAACGGTGGCGGGCCGCAGCGCACCTCAGACGGAGGCGGGCGCGTCGAGCGGCCGGCCGGTCTCCCAGCCCGCGCCGGAGGAGTGCTCGCGCGGCATGCGCCGTTGTTTCTCGGGGGTCGCGCGGTCGATGCCCGTGTCCTCGTCCGAGGACAGGCCGAACAGCGCCTGTGCGAGCTCCTCGCGCGGTGAGTGGCACAGGGCGGTGAGGCCGCGCGCCGTCCTCCGCTCCGACATGGACGCGCGCTCCCGGGGGGACCACGCCGTCACGTGCGCGCTGGCGGCACTGGAGGCGGGGGCGGCGCCCACCGAGGATGTGGAGTAGACCAATCCGGCCGGGTGGGCGCGCGGCGCCGGGGGCGGGGTCGCTACCCTCGTGTCGGGTCCAGAACCAGTGGTCCGACCAACCAAGATACGGAGAGTGACCGTGGCGTCCATCGAGTCAGTACAGGCGCGGGAGATCCTCGATTCCCGGGGCAACCCGACAGTCGAGGTCGAGGTCCTGCTCGACGACGGCACCTTCGCGCGCGCGGGTGTCCCCAGCGGTGCCTCCACCGGGCAGTTCGAGGCCGTCGAACTGCGTGACGGTGGCGAGCGCTACGGCGGCAAGGGCGTGACCAAGGCCGTCACCGCCGTCAACGACGAGATCGCGGGTGCGCTGGAGAACATCGACGCCGACGAGCAGCGCCTCATCGACCGCGCGCTCATCGACCTGGACGGCACGCCCGACAAGTCGCGGATCGGCGCCAACGCCATCCTCGGCGTCTCGCTGGCCGTGGCCAGGGCCGCCGCCGACGAGGCCGGGCTGCCGCTGTTCCGCTACATCGGCGGGCCGAACGCGCACGTCCTGCCCGTGCCGATGATGAACATCCTCAACGGTGGCGCGCACGCCGACAGCAACGTCGACATCCAGGAGTTCATGATCGCGCCGATCGGCGCGGCCACCTTCTCCGAGGCCGTGCGCTGGGGCGCGGAGATCTACCACTCCCTCAAGTCGGTCCTCAAGGCCCACGGCCTGGGCACCGGCGTGGGTGACGAGGGCGGCTTCGCCCCGAACCTGGAGAGCAACCGCGCCGCCCTCGACCTCATCGTCGAGGCGATCAAGAAGGCCGGTTACACCCCCGGCGAGGACATCGCGCTCGCCCTGGACGTGGCCGCCACCGAGCTGTACTCCGACGGCGTGTACACCTTCGAGGGCAAGCCGCGCTCGTCCGAGGAGATGGCCGCCTACTACGGCGAGCTGGTCGCCGACTACCCGCTCGTCTCGATCGAGGACCCGCTCGACGAGGAGGACTGGGAGGGCTGGAAGCGCCTCACCTCCGAGCTGGGCGACAAGGTGCAGCTGGTCGGCGATGACCTGTTCGTCACCAACCCCGAGCGGCTCAAGCGCGGCATCGACGCCGACACCGCCAACTCGCTGCTGGTGAAGGTCAACCAGATCGGCACCCTGACCGAGACCCTGGACGCGGTCAGCCTCGCCCAGCGCAGCGGTTACACGGCGATGATCAGCCACCGCTCCGGTGAGACCGAGGACACCACCATCGCCGACATCGCGGTGGCCACCAACGCCGGTCAGATCAAGACCGGTGCCCCGGCCCGCAGCGAGCGTGTCGCGAAGTACAACCAGCTGCTGCGGATCGAGGACGAGCTCGCCGACGCCGCCGTGTACGCGGGCGTGTCGGCCTTCCCGAGGTTCGCCAACCGCGGCTAGTCTGCCCCAGTGTCCCGCGAATCCAAACAGCAGCCCCCAAAGACGACGAAGGCCACCAGAGCCGACGGGTCCACCGAGAGGGCTGCGCGGGACGCGGGGGCACTGGCGACGAGTGGGGGCCGCACCCGCCGGGTGCGGCCCATGCTCACCAGCCGTGCGGCGATCCTGGCCCTGGTCGTGGGCGTGATCGCGCTCAGCCTGGCCTACCCGTTGCGCGAGTACGTCCTGCAACGCTCGCAGATCGCCGAGCTCCAGGAGGACCGGGCTCGCATGGAGGCGAGCGTGCGGGATCTCCAGGAGCGTGAGGACCAGCTCACCCGGGACGAGTACGTGGAGCGCGAGGCGCGTACCCGCCTGCACTACCAGTACCCCGATGAGACCACCTACATCGTCATCAGCCCCGAGGACGAGGACGAGGACGGACGCGAGTCGCCGCCCTCGGAGCCGTGGTTCGAGACCCTGTGGCGCTCGGTCGTGGAGGCCGACAGCCCCCAGCCCGACGCGGGGCTCTGAGCGCCCCGTGGGCGGTGGAGGGTGACGAAGTGGGTGGTGTGGTCGGCCGGAGGCCGTTCGTTGAGGGCGGTGGAGGGTGACGAAGTGGGTGGTGTGGTCGGCCGGAGGCCGTTCGTTGAGGGCGGTGGAGGGTGACGAAGTGGGTGGTGTGGTCGGCCGGAGGCCGTTCGTTGAGGGCGGTGGAGGGTGACGAAGTGGGTGGTGTGGTCGGCCGGAGGCCGTTCGTTGAGGGCGGTGGAGGGTGACGAAGTGGGTGGTGTGGTCGGCCGGAGGCCGTTCGTTGAGGGCGGTGGAGGGTGACGAAGTGGGTGGTGTGGTCGGCCGGAGGCCGTTCGTTGAGGGCGGTGGAGGGTGACGAAGTGGGTGGTGTGGTCGGCCGGAGGCCGTTCGTTGAGGGCGGTGGAGGGTGACGAAGTGGGTGGTGTGGTCGGCCGGAGGCCGTTCGTTGAGGGCGGTGGAGGGTGACGAAGTGGGTGGTGTGGTCGGCCGGAGGCCGTTCGTTGAGGGCGGTGGAGGGTGACGAAGTGGGTGGTGTGGTCGGCCGGAGGCCGTTCGTTGAGGGCGGTGGAGGGTGACGAAGTGGGTGGTGTGGTCGGCCGGAGGCCGTTCGTTGAGGGCGGTGGAGGGTGACGAAGTGGGTGGTGTGGTCGGCCGGAGGCCGTTCGTTGAGGGCGGTGGAGGGTGACGAAGTGGGTGGTGTGGTCGGCCGGAGGCCGTTCGTTGAGGGCGGTGGAGGGTGACGAAGTGGGTGGTGTGGTCGGCCGGAGGCCGTTCGTTGAGGGCGGTGGAGGGTGACGAAGTGGGTGGTGTGGTCGGCCGGAGGCCGTTCGTTGAGGGCGGTGGAGGGTGACGAAGTGGGTGGTGTGGTCGGCCGGAGGCCGTTCGTTGAGGGCGGTGGAGGGTGACGAAGTGGGTGGTGTGGTCGGCCGGAGGCCGTCCGTTGAGGGCGGTGGAGGGTGACGGGCGGGCCTATGCTGAACCCGTCATGACTTCCGCAGATCAGCCCGCCCCCGGGCACCACGAGGACGCCGCGCGCGAGGGCGCCGACCGGCCGCAGGGCCAGGTCTCCGCACGCGACGTCGCCGCCATCGAACGTCAGCTGGGCCGTACGCCGCGCGGGGTGCGCGCGGTCGCCCACCGGTGCCCGTGCGGCCTGCCCGACGTGGTCCGCACCGCGCCGCGGCTGGAGAGCGGCGAGCCGTTCCCGACGTTGTACTACCTGACCTGCCCACGAGCGGCCTCCGCCATCGGCCGGCTGGAGAACGACGGCCGGATGCGCGCCATGCAGGAGCGGTTGGCTGAGGACCCCGAGCTCCAGGCCGCCTACACCAGGGCGCACGAGTCCTACCTGGCCGAGCGGGCCGAACAGGCGCGGGCCGACGGTGTCGAGCCGCTGCCCGAGGGCATGCAGAGCACCGGTGGCATGCCGACCCGGGTCAAGTGCCTGCACGCCCTGGTCGCCCACGAGCTGGCGGCGCCGGGGACCAACCCGTTCGGCGCCGAAGCCCTGGAGGAACTCCCGGACTGGTGGGACCGGGGACCATGCGTGTGTGTCGATGAGGACGCGCCCGAGGGAGAGGACGTTTCATGAGCGGTGTCGCGGCCATCGACTGCGGAACCAACTCGATTCGACTGCTGGTCGCCGAGGTCGTGCACGTGGACGGCGACGAGGTCGAGGTGATCGACGTCGACCGGCGGATGGAGATCGTCCGCCTGGGCGAGGGCGTCGACGAGACGGGGGCGTTCGCGCCCCGGGCCCTGGAGCGCACGTTCGATGCGCTGCGCGGGTACGCCGAGGCGATCCGGGCGCACGGGATCGAACTCGGACCGGACGCCGTGCGCATGGTGGCCACCAGCGCCACGCGTGACGCCAGCAACCGCCAGGTGTTCGTGGACGGCGTTCGGGAGATCATCGGGGTCGAACCCGAGGTCGTCACCGGGCTGGACGAGGCGGAGCTGTCCTTCGTGGGTGCCACCGCCGAGTTCGAGGCCGAGGCGGAGGACGACGGGTTCACCCCGCCGTTCCTGGTGGTCGACATCGGCGGGGGGGGNAGTTCGTCCTCGGCGGCCAGGGCGGTCCGGACGGTGAGCTCGTCCGGGCGTCGCTGTCGGTGGACATCGGCTGTGTGCGCATGACCGAGCGGCACCTGCGCGACGACCCGCCCACGGCCGAGCAGGTCGCGGCGGCCACCGCGGACATCGAGGCCGCGCTCGACGAGGTGGAGAAGGTCGTCCCCCTGCGTGAGGCGGGTTCGGTCGTGTGCGTGGCGGGGACGGCGACCACGGTCGCGGGGATCGCCCTCGACCTGCCCGAGTACGACTCCGAGCGGATCCACCACACCCGCGTGGACGTCGCGGAGCTGGACCGGATCACCGCCGAACTGCTTGCCTCCACCCACGATGAGCGGACGCGGATCGGGGTCATGCACCCCGGCCGGGTGGACGTGATCGGCGCGGGGGCCCTGGTGCTGTCCCGGGTGCTGGCGCGCACGGGCGCGGACCACTTCACCGCGAGTGAGCACGACATCCTCGACGGTGTCGCCTGGAGTCTGGTCGTGTAGGACTTCAGGCATACGTGGGTCGGGGGCTGCAAGGCCCCTGACCTGCTCCTCCGGGTGAGACGCGTCACCCGGAGAAAGCTTGTGAAAGCATTCACAACCACTCTGACCTGCGCAAACTCCATGAGTGCGGGTCGTAAAGTGGTCGGAAGGTGAACGGCTGTGAACCTTCTCTGTCGGCAGGTGCTTGTGAAAGAATGCACAAGCAACAGGGTCGTAACACCCCAAGGCTCCCACCAGGGATCCGACCGGGTGTTACGGCCGGGGCGACCGAAGGACGAACACTCTTCGCGACCCTGGGCAAGGGCGCCACAGGACACCGTTAGGGCGGATATGCGATGACCGAGAGCAGGAACTACCGACTGGTGCACGGCGGAGGAGACGAGGCGGAGATCCCGCACGTCCTCATCGTCGGCGGCGGTTACCTCGGGATGTACACCGCGAGGCGGCTGGAGAAGAAGCTGGGTTCCGGTGAGGCCCGTATCACCGTCATCGACCCGAACTCCTACATGACCTACCAGCCGTTCCTGCCCGAGACCGCGGCCGGGAACATCTCCCCGCGCCACGTCGTGGTTCCCCTGCGCAAGGTCTTCGACCGGGTCCGTGTCCTGGGCGGGCGCGTCGTGCGCATCGACCACGCCGAGCGCACCGTCCGCTACGAACCCAACGTCGGCGAGCCCGAGACCATCCGCTACGACCACATCGTGCTGGCCGCGGGCGCGGTCTCGCGCACCCTGCCCATCCCGGGCCTGGCCGAGTGGGGCATCGGCATCAAGACCGTGGAGGAGGCCGCCTACCTCCGCAACCACGTCCTCAACCAGCTCGCCATCGCTGACTCCACCGACGACGAGGAGATCCGCGCCAAGGCGCTGCGCTTCGTCTTCGTCGGCGGCGGCTTCGCCGGTGCCGAGGCCATCGCCGAGCTGGAGGACCTGGTCCGCGACGCGGTTCGCATGTACAGCTCGATCGGTCTCGAGGACGTCCGGTTCTACCTCATCGAGGCGGCCGACAAGATCCTGCCCGAGGTCGGCCCCGAGGTCGGCACCAAGGCGCTCAACCAGCTGCGCCAGCGCGGCATCGACGTCCGGCTCGAGACCTTCCTGGAGTCGGCCGTCGACCAGCGCATCAAGCTCAGCGACGGCACCGAGTTCGACGCGGGCACGCTCGTGTGGACCGCCGGCGTCAAGCCCAGCCCGGTCGTCGCCGCCAGCGACCTGCCGCTCGGCCCCAAGGGTCACGTCGACACCAGCGAGAACCTCACCGTCAACGGTGTGGAGAACGCCTTCGCCGGCGGCGACAACGCCCAGGTGCCCGACGGCAACGGCGGTTACTACCCGCCCAACGCCCAGAACGCCGTCCGCCAGGCCCCGGTGCTCGCCGACAACGTGATCGCCACCCTGCGCGGCGGCAAGCTCAAGCCCTACCGCCACAAGAACCTTGGCGCCGTCGCCGGGCTCGGCCTGCACAAGGGCGCCGCCCAGCTCTTCGGCAAGGTCAAGCTCAACGGTCGCCTCGCCTGGTACGCGCACCGTGCCTATCACCTGTACGCGGTCCCGACCTTCAACCGCAAGATGCGGGTGCTGGCCGACTGGACGCTCGCCTTCCTCCTGCGCCGCGACTTCGCCGCGCTTCCGGAGATGGTCGAGCCGCGCCAGGCCTTCGAGGAGGCCAGCGAGCCGCAGATCGTCCAGGACGGTCGCCTGCGCCGCGTCAGCTGACACCGGTTCGTCCCGTATGCGCACGAAACGACCGGCTTCCCCGGGGAAGCCGGTCGTTTCGTGTCCCCATCCGGCCAAGCTGAACCAAAGTGGGCAATCACCCCGGCCGGTATGATGGGCTCGCCCTCGTAGCCCAATGGAAGAGGCAGGCCCCCTAAAAGGGTCACAAGTGTCGGTTCGAGTCCGACCGGGGGTACTGTGCTTTCTACGCGCTCGTTGCCTCGCGTCGGGGCTCGGGGCGTGCAGAACCGGGATTCTTCGTCGTCGCCTTCGCCTGGCTCGTTCCTCGCCGGCGTCTCGGCTCCTCCTGCAGAACCCGGTACGCCCCTCGCGTGCTTTCTACGCGCTCGTCGCCTCGCAGGCTCGGCCCGGGGCGCGCGGAACGGGGATCCTTCATCCTCGGCGGCGCCTGCCGCTCGTTCCTCGCCGGCGGCTCGGCTCCTCATGATGAGGGGCGCGCCGGGCCGTGGTGCTCCATCAGCAATTGGAGTTGGGTGAACAGACGCTCGCCCGGGTCACCCAGGTCGATACCGCTCACCGCCGCGGCCCGCCGCACCCGGTACCGCAGCGTGTTCGGGTGGATGTGCAGCCGCTCGGCGGCCGATCGCGCGTCACCGAAGGCCTCCAGGTAGGCGAGGAGTGAGTTCACCAGATCGGCGCCGCCCGACCGGTCGTACTCGATCAGACGACTCACCCGCGGGTCACGCAACGACGGATCCTCCCGCAGATGGGCGAGGGTCTCGCTGATCAGCACCCGCGAACGCACGTCGGAGATGGTCGCCACCTCCCAGTCCAGGCCCCGGTCCAGGTCACGGCCCATCGCGTCCAGCACCCGGTCGGCCTCCGCCCGGGAGTCGGGGACCTCTCCCAGTCTCTCCACCAACGACCCCACGGCCGCCTGAACCTCCAGGTCCAGGGCGGCCCGGGCGGCCGCGACCGTCTTCCGGGTCAGCGCGAGCACGGACTGCTCCACGCCACGCCACCCCTCACGGCCGCGCACGAGGTCGGGCAGGAGCACGTACACCCGGCCGCCCAGTTCGGTCACCAGGGCACTGCGCCGGTAGGCGGCGGTGTGCACCGACACCAGGTCGATGAGCTGGCGGCGGCGCAGTTCGCGTTCGGGCCGGTCGGGCGGCTCGGGCCGCTCCGCGTGCTCCTCGGCCTCGGTGTCCCCGGCCGACACCGCTTGCTGGGTGAGGGAGAAAGCCACGACCAGCGCGCCCCGGTCGGTGTGGACCTCCACCGTGTCGGCCAGCGCGCTGGCGTCGATCCGCCCCTCCAGCAGGCTCGACAGCAGATCCTCGCGCAGACGCAGCCCCGCGCTGGCCTGGGTGCGCTGCCGGATCATCTGCAACGCGGTCGTACGCGCGGCGCCCAGCAGCGCCTCCTCCGCGTGCTCGGCCAGCGGCTCGGACCCCTCTTGGACCCAGATCGATCCCAGCGGCTGGCGTCCGGCGTGGATGCCGACCGCCAGGCGTCGCCGGATGCCCAGTTCGGGGTTCTCATCGATCCGCACGACCTCCTCGCCGGACCGGAGTTTGGTGAACACCCCCCACTCCCGCAGAAGCGCCAGGTACGGTTCCGGGCCCCGACGGCCCAGGACCGACAGACGGCGCAGCTCGTCCACCTCGGAGCCGGACGAGTAGGCCAGCACCCGGCTCGCCGAGTCCTCGATGGCCACCAGGCCGTTGGTCAGGCGCGCGATCGTCTGGGCCATGGAGAACAGGTCGCCGGAGGTCTCGCCCAGGTCGTCGGGGTTGCTCGGCCGGGCGTCGTCCACGATGTTCTGGCACACCGACTGCAACTGGTCCCAGCGCACCTCGGGCCGCACGGCGAGCAGAGCGATCCCGGCGTCCTGGGCCTCCGCGCGCAAGGCGGCCAGTTCGTCCTTGCCCCCGGACCGGTAGGGCCGGCCCCCGCGCGTACCCGCGGGCGGTGGCAGCACCTCCTCCGCCGAGTGGCNGGCGAGCGTCCGTACGAGACGTCGGGCGGCCCCGCCCCGGGCTCCGATCAGGAGGACGAGATCACCTGACCGAGCCTCCGCGCGGTCCTCCGGGTCGAGGATGACGACGTTGTCCACCTGAACATCCAGGCCGGCGGGAGCCGCCGCGACGTCCATGATCGGGTCACCGACGACGAGGAGCAGCCGCCGCAGCGGGATGCCCGTCCCCTCGCTCACGGGCGCACCGAGGTGACCAGGCATGACACCGGGATGCGCGGTGGGAAGGCGAGGTTCGTCGTCTCCGGGGCGGATCGGTCCGGTAAGTGGGGAGTCTGTGCTCATATACGTACCATTTTGTCCTACTGGACAAATAAGCATGGCAAAGAGTGGCCTGTCCCACAAGGATCCCACACGTCGGTTCTGAGAGCGTTGAATCAGATCAACCCTGCGTAGAACAGGGACAGACTTTCCAGGGAGGTGCCCATGGACGCCGTGACCAACGTCCCGCTGCCGAAGAACGAGCCCGTTCTGTCGTACGCGCCCGGCAGCGCGGAGCGCGCCGAGCTCGTGGCCAAGCTCGACGAACTCGGCCGGGAGAGCATCGACCTGCCGATGTACATCGCCGGCGAGCGTCGCATGGGCGGAGGCGAGCGCATCGACGCCGTGCAGCCGCACCGCCACTCGTCCGTCCTGGGGACCATGGGCAACGCCACCCACGACGACGCCCGCGACGCGATCGCCGCCGCCAAGGCCGCGGCCCCGGCCTGGCGCGCGATGTCCTTCGACGACCGCGCCGCCATCATCCTGCGCGCCGCCGAGCTCCTCTCCGGCCCGTGGCGCGCCACGATCAACGCCGCCACCATGCTCGGCCAGTCCAAGACGGTGCAGCAGGCGGAGATCGACTCGGCCTGTGAGCTCATCGACTTCTGGCGCTTCAACGTCTCCTACGCCCGGCAGCTCATCGAGCAGCAGCCGCTGAGCGTGCCCGGCGTGTGGAACCGCATGGAGCAGCGGCCGCTGGAGGGCTTCGTCTACGCGATCACGCCCTTCAACTTCACCGCCATCGCGGGCAACCTGCCCACGGCCCCGGCCCTCATGGGCAACGTGGTCGTGTGGAAGCCGTCCCCGACGCAGCAGTTCGCCGCCGAGTTCACGATGCGCCTGCTGGAGGAGGCCGGCCTTCCCCCGGGCGTCATCAACATGGTGACCGGCGACGGTCTGGCCGTCTCCGACGTCGCCCTGAACGACCCGGACCTGGCCGGTGTGCACTTCACCGGCTCGACCCGCACCTTCCAGCACCTGTGGAAGAGCGTCGGCGAGAACATCTCCAACTATCGGAGCTACCCGCGCATCGTCGGTGAGACCGGCGGCAAGGACTTCATCGTCGCGCACTCCTCCGCCGACCCGGAGGTCCTGCGTACCGCGATCGTCCGCGGCTCCTTCGAGTACCAGGGCCAGAAGTGCTCGGCCGCCTCGCGCGCCTTCGTCGCCCGCTCCGTCTGGGAGCAGGTCCGTGACGACCTCGTCGCCGAGGTCGAGGCGATCAAGATGGGTGACGTCACCGACCTGTCGAACTTCGTCGGCGCCGTCATCGACCGCCGCGCCTTCGACAAACTCGCCAAGGTCCTGGAGGACGCCAAGGCCGACCCGACCCTGTCGATCATCGCGGGCGGCACGGCCGACGACTCCGTGGGCTACTTCGTGAGCCCGACCGTCATCGAGGGCACCGACCCCTCCCACGACGTGTTCCGTACCGAGTACTTCGGCCCGATCGTCGCCGTCCACGTCTACGAGGACGAGAAGTTCGACGAGGTCCTGGAGATCGTCGACCAGGGCTCCGCCTACGCGCTGACCGGCGCCGTGCTGGCCAAGGACCGCGCCGCGGTCGCCAAGGCCACCGAGGCCCTGCGCTTCACCGCGGGCAACTTCTACATCAACGACCGGCCGACCGGCTCCATCGTGGGCCAGCAGCCGTTCGGCGGTGGCCGCGCCTCCGGCACCAACGACAAGGCCGGTTCGGCGCAGAACCTGTCCCGTTGGGCCAGCCCGCGCGCCATCAAGGAGACCTTCGTCGCTCCGACGACCTCCTCCTACCCGCACATGGACTAGTCGGGTCGATCCCGCACGGTCCGGCGCCGTCCCGCGCCGCCACCCGGTGGCGCGGGACGGGCCACACCCCCTGAGGAGTTCACCGGTACGGCCGGTCATCTCCGGCAGTCACCGCAGTCCGCGCCTGCCCACCGGCTCGCGCACGTCTTCTTCGAGGTCTCCATGCTTCGTAAGTCCCTGCTGCTCGCCGCCAGGTCCAAGACCTGCCGCACGATCGTCGAGCGCACGCCCGTCACCCGGGGCCTGGTTTCCCGGTTCGTCGCCGGCGCCACCCTTGATTCGGCGCTGCCCGCGGTCGCCGACCTGACCAGCGACCGTTACGTCACGCTCGACTACCTGGGCGAGGACACCACCGACCTGGCTCAGGCCACCGCCACGGTGACCGCCTACGAGGACCTGCTGGCCGCCCTGGGCGAGGCCGGTCTGGGCGGGCGCGCCGAGGTGTCGGTCAAGCTGTCGGCGGTCGGTCAGTTCCTCAACAGGGACGGCGAGAAGATCGCCCTGGACAACGCCCGGCGGATCGCCGAGGCCGCCGCCGCGATCGGCACCACGGTGACCCTGGACATGGAGGACCACACCACCACCGACTCCACCCTGGGCATCCTGCGCGAGCTTCGGCAGGACTTCCCGTCCGTGGGCGCGGTCCTCCAGGCTTACCTGTACCGCACCGAGGCCGACTGCCGCGACCTCAGCGGCGCCGGTTCGCGTGTGCGCCTGTGCAAGGGCGCCTACGACGAGCCCGCCTCCGTCGCCTACCGCGACAAGGCCGAGGTGGACAAGGCGTACGTGCGCTGCCTGCGCATCCTCATGGAGGGTGACGGCTACCCGATGGTGGCCTCGCACGATCCGCGGATGGTCGCCATCGCCGGAGAGTTGGCCAAGACCAACGGCCGCTCCTCGGACGACTACGAGTACCAGATGCTCTACGGCATCCGCGACACCGAGCAGGTGCGGCTGGCCGCCGAGGGCAAACGCGTGCGCGTCTACGTCCCCTACGGCGACGAGTGGTACGGCTACTACATGCGCCGGCTGGCGGAGCGTCCGGCCAACGTCCTGTTCATGGCGCGGTCGGTGATCACCCGGAACTGACCGTCCGGACGCGTGGTCCGGGGCCGGTGTCCCCTCGGGGCGCCGGTCCCGTCCCGTGTCGCAATGGTGACCTGCCACGGGAACCCGCCGGAGGCCCGATACGTTACTTTGTGGGCAGCAAACGACGCGTGAAAGGCCATGACGAGACATGAGGTTGCGGAGTTCCAACCCCGTCCTCAAGCGGGCGCTCAAGCAGTCCGGGGCCGGCGGCTACGGCCAGCCGGGCTACGGGCAGCCGTACCCGCAGCAGGGATACCCCCAGCAGGGTTATGGTCAGTCGGGCTACGGGCAGCCGTACCCCCAGGCCGGATACCCCCAGCAGGGCTACGCACAGCCCGGATACCCGCAGCCCGGATACCCCGCGGCTCCGGTCCAGGGCGCCGACGCCCAGCCGATGACCATCGACGACGTCGTCGTGCGCACCGGCATGACGCTCGGGGTGGTCGCCCTCCTCGGCGTCGTCAACTACTTCCTCTTCAGCTTCAGCCCGGGCCTGGCCCTGCTGCTGACGATCGTCGGGGCCCTGGGCGGTCTTGTCCTCGGCCTGGTCATCGGTTTCAAGCAGAGCACCAACCCCGGCCTCATCCTCACCTACGCGGCCCTGGAGGGCCTCCTCGTCGGCGGTTTCTCCGCCCTGCTCGGGGCGCAGCTGGCCGTGAGCACCGGTGACGCCGGTGCCAGTGCCTCCCTGGTCTCCCAGGCCGTGGTCGGCACCGTCGCCGTGTTCGCCGTGATGCTGGCGCTGTACAAGTTCCGGGTCATCAAGGTGACCGACGGCTTCGTCAAGGCCGTCGGCTTCGCGGTGCTCGGCGCCGCCGCCCTGATGCTGGTCAACTTCGTGCTGAGCTTCTTCATCGCCGGCGGTCTCGGCCTGCGCGAGCCCACCCTGCTGGGGCTGGGGGTCAGCCTGGTGTTCGTGGTCATCGCGGCGCTGACGCTCGCGATCGAGTTCCGCGGCATCGAGGAGGGCGTCCAGGAGGGGATCCCGGCGAAGTTCGCCTGGCAGTTCGCCTTCGGTCTGACCGTCTCCCTGGTCTGGCTCTACATCGAGATCCTGCGCCTGCTCTGGATCCTCAAGACGATGTTCGCCGAGTAGCGGCGTCGCATCGGACGTGGCGAGGGGCCGCCTTCCGGGTTACCGCCCGGAGGTGGCCCCTTCGCCGTCGGGACGGAGCCGTGCCCTCAGGCCGGGCCGCGTCCCCCGACGGGTCAGGTCCCGTCGCGGCGCGGGGCGGGAATCGAACGGTTACGGCGGCGGCGCTCGTGCTCGGTGACGATCGCCTGCGCGTACCAGTGGGGCAGGTCGTACTCGTCGGCGAGCCAGTTCGAACGGTCCGAACAGCGGAGCAGGCTCCGGCCCTTGTCGAGGGCGTCGAACCACTCGGGGAGCTCGCGGCCGGTGACGGCCGGCACGCGTTCGATGAGCTTGGCGTGGATCTCCGGCGAGTGGGTTAGTGACATGGGCACCTCCGGAGGCGCGTTGGCGTATGGCACTTACCTGCGACACTGCATCAGGATCACGCTTTGGACAAGCCCCGGTCACCAGCTTTTACCTTGTGAGAGGCAGAACGTTGGTCTGCGGGCGCGCCGTCCGCCGCCGGAGACGGCTCCGCCCGGACCCCCTCAGGCGGTCCGGGCGGAGTGCGTCGCGACGTGGCGCGGATCAGCTCAGGCGCTCGAAGACGGCCGCCATGCCCTGGCCGCCGCCGACGCACATGGTCTCCAGACCGAACGTCTTGTCGTGGAACCGCAGGCCGTTGAGCAGCGTGCCGGTGATCCGGGCGCCGGTGCTGCCGAACGGGTGGCCGACCGCGATGGCCCCGCCGTTGACGTTGAGCTGGGAGTCGATGTCGATGCCCAGCTGGTCGGCGGAGGGGAGGACCTGCGCGGCGAAGGCCTCGTTGATCTCGGCCAGGTCGATGTCGCCGATGGCCATGTTGGCGCGGGCGAGCGCCTGCCTGGAGGCCTCCACCGGGCCCAGGCCCATGATCTCCGGGCTCAGACCGGTCACACCGGTGGACACGATGCGCGCCAGCGGGGTGATGCCCAGCTGGGCGGCGCGGGTGTCGCTCATGATGACCAGCGCCGAGGCGCCGTCGTTCAGGGGACAGGCGTTGCCCGCGGTGACGGTGCCGTCGGGGCGGAACACCGGCTTGAGCTGGCTGACCTTCTCGTAGGTCGTGCCGCGGCGGATGCCGTCGTCGGTGCTGACCACGGTGCCGTCCGGGAGGGTCACCGGGGTGATCTCGCGCTCCCAGAAGCCGTTGTCGAGGGACTTCTCGGCGAGGTTCTGGGAGCGGACCGCGAACTCGTCCTGGCGCTCACGGGAGACGCCGGTGATCTGGGCGACGTTCTCGGCGGTCTGGCCCATCGCGATGTAGGCGTCGGGCAGGGCGCCGTCCTGGCGCGGGTCGGTCCAGGTCTCGGCGCCGCCCTCGGCGCGCTTCTCGGTGCGGGCCTTGGCGTCGGCGAAGAGCGGGTTCTCGTTCGGCGGGTTGTCGCTGCTGCCGTGGGCGAAGCGGCTGAC
>NZ_ANBC01000227.1 GCF_000341125.1 Nocardiopsis lucentensis DSM 44048
CGTCGCCCTCGCCCGCCTTGATGGCGTGGTAGGCCATGCGGGTGGTCTGGAGGGACGAGGAACAGTACCGGGTGACGGTGGTGCCGGGGACGGTGTCGAGCCCGAGCTGCACGGCGACGACGCGGGCCATGTTGAAGCCCTGCTCACCGCCGGGGAGACCGCAGCCCAGCATGAGGTCGTCGATGTCCTTGGGGTCGAGCTCGGGCACCTTGGCCAGGGCGGCGCCGACGATCTGGGTGGTCAGGTCGTCGGGGCGGATGTCCTTCAGGGAACCCTTGAAGGCGCGGCCGATCGGGGAGCGCGCGGTGGCGACGATGACTGCTTCGGGCATGTGCTTCGTCCCATTCGGTGTCGGGGTGCTGCGGTGACGCTCCGTCGGTTCGCCGGACACCTGTCTCGACGTCCGCGACGCGTCTTGTTACTGACCAGTTAACATCTCGGGCCCTCGGCGTCGCCACCCGGGGTCGGCCTTGGCGTGCCGTCCTGACCACCGGTTCCCTCCCCGGTGGTCCGGCCGGCCGTCTCGACCGCCCGGTCCGCGGCCCCGGTCTCCCCGGCGGCGCCCGCCCGGGTCACGCGCGGGCGGAAGGGGGCCCGGATCAGCGCCCATCCGTCGCCCACCATCGCCCGTGAGGGGCGCTCCGCGCCGGAACGGACCACCACCCTCGACGGACGCCTCCGGCGCAGCCAATCGGTCCAGTGCCCCCGCCTGCCGGAATGCTCGACGGGGACCCGGGAGACCTCGGTGCCCGGGGTCTCGGCGGCCATGACCGCCGCGCGGTCCACCGGCAGGATGCCCTCGGGGCGGCCGATCTCCCCGATCTCTGGGAGCAGCCCGAGCGCGGCGCACGCCGAGGGCAGGACGGCGGAGGCGGCCTGGGCGTACCCGAGGGCTGACGGATGGAATCGGTCGGGTCCGAACATGGAATGCGGATCAGACCGGAAGTCGTCGGCGAGAAGGTCGCTCAATGACACCGTGCGCCCGCCGGCCTCGGTGACCGCGATGGTCTGGGCGGCGGCGAGTTGGCGTGAGGCACGTCGCGCGACCGACCGCAGCGGCCACCCGATCGGCCGGACGGTGCCCAGATCCGGGCAGGTCGCCACGACCACCTCCGTGCCGTGGTCGACGAGGCGGCGGGTGAGGTCGCGCAGCTGCTTGACGGCGTCGTTCGGGCGGACCCTGCGGATGACGTCGTTGGCCCCGATGAAGACGACCGCCACGTCGAAGCGGCCGCCGTCCCGAAACGCTCCGGCCCGCTCGGCCTGGGGGCCCAGGTCCGCTGAGGTGGCGCCGGGGAAAGCGGTGCACCGCAGCAGCACCCTCCGGTCGGCCGCGTTCGCGATCCCCGTCGCCAGCAGCACGCCGGGGGTCTGCGCGGCCTCGGCGACCGCGAATCCGGCCGCGGTGGAGTCGCCGAGCATGAGCATCCGCAGCGGTGGCCCGTCGCCGTCGCCGTGGAGCCCGTTCACCTCGGGCCGGTCCCAGTCGGTGACGCCGACCGCGCGTCGCGCGAGCCGGGCCTGGAGGTAGAGGAGGGCGACGGTACCCGCGCCCACGAGCGTCACCCCGCCGCCACCGCACGCCGTGGCGG
>NZ_ANBC01000228.1 GCF_000341125.1 Nocardiopsis lucentensis DSM 44048
GCGCGCGCGGCTCGCAGCATCGGACCACCCCCGGGGCCTCGTCTCCGTCCGCCCTGGGGCGGGCCGGTTCGATCCGAGGCTACAACCGGAGTGGTCCCGGGTCACGTACCCCGGGCGGCACACGATCCGCTCCGTTCGGTGAGCCGGATCGAGCCCGCACGTGACGGCCGGCGGCACCGACACCCGACGTGAACGGCGCGAACGGCACGGGAACGGCTTAGAGTCGGGAGTGTGGTGGGCCGGACCGGCCCACGGCCCCGGGAGGCGCGACCGGGGCGAAGGACCAGGCGGACCGACGGATCCGGCCGCCACGATGCTGAAGGAGCCCACAGTGCGGGTACACGACTCACTGATCGACCTGGTGGGGGACACCCCGCTCGTGCGACTCCGGAAGGTCACCGAGGGGCTCGCGCCGACCATTCTCGCCAAGGTGGAGTACTTCAACCCCGGCGGTTCGGTGAAGGACCGCATCGCCCTGCGCATGGTCGAGGCGGCGGAGAAGAGCGGGGAGCTCAGGGCGGGCGGCACGATCGTCGAGCCGACCTCCGGCAACACCGGGATCGGGCTGGCGATGGTCGCGCAGGAGAAGGGCTACCGCTGCGTCTTCGTCTGCCCGGACAAGGTGGGGGCGGACAAGCTGGCGGTGCTGCGCGCCTACGGCGCCGAGGTCGTGGTGTGCCCGACCACGGTCGCTCCGGAGCACCCCGACTCCTACTACTCGGTCTCCGACCGGCTCGCCGAGGAGATTCCCGGGGCGTGGAAGCCCAACCAGTACGAGAACCAGAACAACCCCGAGTCCCACTACCACTCCACCGGCCCCGAGATCTGGGACCAGACCGAGGGCCGCGTGACGCACTTCGTGGCGGGCATCGGCACCGGCGGGACGATCAGCGGCACCGGCCGCTACCTCAAGGAGGTCTCCGACGGGCGGGGGAAGGTGATCGGCGCCGACCCGGAGGGCTCGGTGTACTCGGGCGGATCGGGACGCCCCTACCTGGTCGAGGGCGTGGGCGAGGACATCTGGCCCGGCACCTACGACACGGGGATCTGCGACGACATCGTGGCCGTCAGCGACAAGGAGTCCTTCCTCATGACGCGTCGCCTGGCGCGTGAGGAGGCGCTGCTGGTCGGCGGCTCCTGCGGCCTGGCGGTCGAGGCGGCCCTGCGCGTGGCCGAGGACGCGGGCCCCGACGACGTCATCGTCGTTCTGCTGCCCGACGGGGGACGCGGCTACCTCGGCAAGATCTTCAACGACGAGTGGATGGCCGACTACGGCTTCCTGTCGGCCGAGACCGAGGAGGCCACCGCCGGCCAGGTGCTGAACGGCAAGGGCGGTGAGATGCCCGACTTCGTGCACACCCACCCGCACGAGTCGATCGGCACGGCCGTGGCGATCATGCGCGAGTACGGCGTCTCCCAGCTCCCGGTGATGAAGGAGGAGCCGCCGGTCATGGCCGCCGAGGTGGTCGGCTCCATCGCCGAGCGCGACGTCCTCGACGCGCTCTTCGACGGCCGCGCCCAGCTGGACGACAGCGTGGAGACGCACATGGGCAAGCCGCTGGCCACGGTCGGCACGGGGACTCCGGTCGGCGACTGCGTGCGGCTGCTGCGCGGCTCCGGCGCTCTGGTGGTGCTGCGCGACGGCCGGCCTGTGGGCATCCTCACCCGCCAGGACCTGTTGGCCCACCTGTCCGGCTGACGGGGGCGGCCGCGGCGCATCCGGGGCCCCGAACCGCGTTCCACCGAGCGCGGTTCGGGGCCCCGCTGTGTGGAGACCGGACGGAGCGTCGCATACTCGGACACTGCTACTCTTCGCGGCAACGTTACTGGCAGGTAATACATGGGAGCTCGCGTGTCGCGGCTGTTGTCCTGGATCATCCGCTCCGCTTGGTCGTACGCGCGGAGCCACGCCGAAATCCGCGCGGACTCCAAGGCCGCGCGGAAGTTCGCGCGCTTCGGCGTGGGTTCCGCGATCGCCTTCCCCACGGCCACCCTCTACGGGGAGCCGTGGATCGAGATCGGGGTACACACCGTCCTGGGCGGTGACATGACCCTGGCAGCGGGCATGGGGCCGGACTACGACCTCGGGCCCGGCACCGTCGTCCGGATCGGCTCGGGCTGCGCGATCGGCCGCGGATCACACATCGTCGCGCACAAGTCGGTGGACATCGGGGACCACGTCTACACCGGTCCGTACGTCTACATCACGGATCAGAACCACTCCTACGCCAACACCGAGATCCCCGTCGGCCTCCAATGGCCCGTCGACGACCCGGTGAGCATCGGCGACGGCACCTGGATCGGCGCGAACGCGGTGATCCTGCCCGGCGTCCACCTGGGCCGCAACTGCGTCGTCGCGGCGGGCACCGTGGTCCGCCCCGGCCACTACCCCGACCACAGTGTCGTCGCGGGGGTTCCCGGCAAGGTCGTGCGCACCCACGATCCCGAGCTCGGCTGGGATCCGCCGATGCGCGAGACCGGTACGCCCACGCGCGTGCCCACCCCCGCCGCGGGGCTGCCGCCCGAGGTGCCGATCGAACCGCCCGAACCGGGGTCGGCCACCAGGTTCCCGCCCGCCTGAGGGCGGTGGCGGTGGCGTGCGACTCCGCCACATTCCCTCCTGCGTGAAACGTGGGGTTCACGGGGAAAGCGGCGGCTATTGTGGCCCCATGACGTTCGACGGGTTTGAAACGCTGGCCATCCACGCGGGGCAGGAACCGGACGCCGGGACCGGGGCCGTGGTGGTGCCGATCTACCAGACGAGTACCTACGCCCAGGACGGCGTGGGCGGTTTGCGCCAGGGCTACGAGTACTCGCGCACGGGCAACCCGACGCGCGCCGCCCTGGAGGAGTGCCTGGCCGCGCTGGAGTCCGGCGCGCGGGGCCTGGCCTTCGCCTCGGGCATGGCCGCCGAGGACACGCTGCTGCGCACGGTCCTCTCACCCGGCGACCACATCATCATCCCCGGCGACGCCTACGGGGGCACCTTCCGCCTGGTCTCCAAGGTCGTCGAGCGCTGGGGCGTGTCCTGGGACGCGGTCGACCAGACCGACCCCGAGGCCGTGCGCGCGGCGGTGCGCCCCGACACGAAGGTCGTGTGGACGGAGACGCCCACCAACCCGCTGCTCAACATCACCGACATCGAGGCGCTCGCGCAGATCGCGCACGACGCGGGAGCGCTGTACGTCGTCGACAACACCTTCGCCTCGCCCTACCTGCAGCAGCCGCTGACGCTGGGCGCGGACGTGGTCGTGCACTCCACGACCAAGTACCTGGGCGGGCACTCCGACGTGGTCGGCGGCGCCCTGGTGGTCGCCGACGCCGACCTGGGCGAGCGGCTGGCCTTCCACCAGAACACCATGGGCGCCGTGCCGGGGCCGTTCGACTCCTGGCTGACGCTGAGGGGGATCAAGACCCTGGGTGTGCGGATGGACCGGCACAGCGCGAACGCCGAGCAGGTCGTGGCCGAGCTGGAGGGCCACCCGGCGGTCCGCAGGGTGTACTACCCCGGGCTGGACGGTCACCCGGGGCACAAGATCGCCGAGCGGCAGATGCGTTCCTTCGGTGGGATGGTCTCCTTCTCCCTGCGGGACGGGGAGAAGGCGGCGCTGCGGCTGTGCGAGCGCACCGAGGTCTTCACCCTGGGGGAGTCACTGGGCGGGGTCGAGTCCCTGATCGAGCACCCCGGGCGGATGACGCACGCCTCCACCGCGGGCTCCCCGCTGGAGGTTCCCGCCGACCTGGTCCGGATCTCCGTCGGTATCGAGTCCGGCGGCGACCTGGTGATGGACCTGTTGCGGGCCCTGGAGGACTAGGCTGCGTTCGCTTCGGCCCTCCGCTGCGCTTCGGCCCGGGTTCGGGCGCCCGAAGAGGCAGGGATGCTTCATCCTCGGCGGCGCCTGTCGCTCGTTCCTCGCTACGCGGCTTGCCTCGTCTTGCAGCACCCTGCCGGCGCCCGAACGACACCCCCTCGGGTCACCGCTCCAAGAAATCGGGCCCTAGCGGTGCCTTCGTGGGCCCCCGCTGTGCTGCGGGCCGTGTTCGGGCACCTCAGACCGCACTGGGGGTGCGGTCCGGATCAGGGGCGTGGTCCCGGCCGGAGGGGCGGGTGTCGTTGCTGAAACGCAGGCCGACGACGAGGCTTCCGGTGCGGGAGAGGACGCTGCCGTCGTCCTCCTCGCGCAGGGAGCGGTAGCCCCGGCGGCGGTCCTGGCGGCGGATCCCGATGGAGACGGCCAGGAAGAACCCCGCTGACAGGCCCAGGAGTAGGAGGCCGACGAACGCGATGACGAGGGGGATCATGGTGTTCTCCTCACGGCTGACGGTTCACTTCCGCTGACTCCCCCCTCACGCCGTGAGGGGGGTTTCGCGTGTGCTCACGAGGTCTTTCCGTGCCCTTCCGCGGCCGGCTGCGGGGGCGAGCACCGAAGGGTCCTCCTCCGGCTCCGGGGCTGGGGGCCGTGTACTGAGGGTGGCCTTCCTTTAGGATGGGTTGAGGTAACCCGGCTGTACATGTTCTGTTGGTGTTGCGATCACCTTGTTGGTACAAGCGAACGTGTTGGATTGATACCCCCTGAGGGCGGACTTATGCGGGCAGAGAGTAGATATCGACAGATCGCCCGGGTCTTGCGCCGCGAGATCCAGGAGCGGACCCTTCCCCCCGGGGGCCAACTCCCCTCGGAGAAACAGCTGGAGGAGCGCTTCGAGGCCTCCCGCAACACCGTCCGCCTCGCCCTGGGCATGCTCCGCAACCAGGGGCTCATCCTCAGCAGGCCCGGACGCGGACACTTCGTGCAGAACGTCGTCCCCGAGACGTTCTACGCCACCCGCCCCACAGAGAGCACGGGCCTCAACGAGTCCGCCCTGTCTGGTCAGACCCTGGAGGAGCTCCAACTCCTGAGCGCCACCCCGGACATCGCCAGCCGCCTCCGCGTCCCCGAGGGCGACATGACCGTCGTCCGTCGCATGTACCGCTTCTCGGGGGACGTCTCCGGATCCATCAGCTCGGCCTATTACCCCATGGAGCTCGTCCAGGACACCGCGCTCATGCTCCCCGAGGACGTGGACAGCGCCCTGGAGGTCCTCCTGGGCCACGGGCACCGCCAGGTGGGCTGCGTCGACGAGGTGGAGACCCGCATGCCGACGCCCCAGGAGGCGTCCCAGCTCGAACTCCCCCCGGGCGTGCCCGTACTGAACGTCCACCGCACCGACTACTCCGAGGAACGTCCGATCCGCGTGGTACACACCGTCTACGCGGGGCACAGCATCAGATACCAGTTCGAACACGGCAACCTCAAGGCCTACCACCGGGACTGAGCTACAGCATGAGCACGTCGAAGAAGACAGTGGTCGCCGATCACCTGCGCGAGGCGCTGGCCAGAGGTGAGTACAAGCCCGGCGAACGGCTCCCCGGTGAGGAGGAGCTCGCGGAGCGGTTCGACGTCTCCCGCGCCACGGCGCGGATGGGGATGCGCATCCTCCAGGACGAGGGGCGCATCGCCATCCGCGCCGGACGCGGGGCCTACGCCGCCGACCACCGCCCCATCGTCCACCTGGCCACACCGGTCTCCGGGGGCACGGACTCCGAACGCTTCCAGGAGGGGTACCAGCCGCATCTGCGCGACGCTGGATACCACCACATCCACGAGAAGATCAAGGTCAGCCTCGACACCATGCGCCCGCGCGTGGCCAAGCGGCTGCGCCCCGAGCCCAAGAGCACGGCCCCGCACGGCGGCCTCGTGGTCATCCGCTCCTGCGACCGCTTCGTCGAGGGCGGACTCTGGCAGTCCCAGGTCACCTACGTCCCGTTCACCATCGCCAACAACACGCCGCTGATGTCTCCCGAACGGATCACGAACGGGGTGGCCGCCCTCCTGCGCGACCTGGGCCACGAGGAGACCTGGAACTGGGACGTCGTCGGCGCGCGCATGCCCTCGCCGGACGAGGCGGAGGCCTTCGGGCTCGGCCCCGGAATCCCGCTACTCGTCCAGGAGCGCGTCGCCTACGCCGGAGACCTGGCGCTGCGGTTCACCGAGACGATCATGCCCGCCAACCGCCACCAGCTCCTCTACTCCGGTGGGGACGCTCCCGAGGAGCTGCTCGTCCTGGCCTCCGACGTCAACGTCTTCGAGTTCTGACCACGCTCACCCGCGACGTCCGAGGTACCGGTCCACGACCAGAGGGCCCAGGGCCCCGGCGTCGGCGCGCACGACCCGTACCCCACGCCTCCGGTCCACCTCGGCGGCGAAGTCGCGCAACCGGGGGTCGTCGGCGAGCAGGAAGAACACCACCTCAGCGCCCTCGCGCAGCACCCGGTCCAGCTCCGCCAGGGTGAGTTCGGCGGTCCGCGGGTCGGGCGGCCACGCGAACCGGGCACGGCCGTCCTCGCCCAGATGGGCGGTGGGCTCTCCATCGGTGATCACCAGCACCAGGGGCCGGAGGCCGCGGTGGCGCCGCACGTGCCTTCGGGCCAGGCGCAGCGCGTGGTGCAGGTTGGTGCCGGGGGTCCGCCGCCACTCGTGCGCGACCAGCCGGGCGGGGGTGAGCTCGTGGGCGCTCTCCCCGAAGCCGACCAGGTGGATCCGATCGTCCGGATGGCGGGTACGGACCAGGGCGTACAGGGCCAGGGCGGTCCGGGTGACCGCGGTGTGCAGCGCGCGCTCCACCATCGAGTGCGAGAGGTCGACGAGCAGCGACACCGCCGCCGCGCCGACGGGTTCGGTCTCGGCGACGCGGAGGTCCTCGGCACGCAGGGCCGCCCCGGGGGACGCGGCACGGCGCAGCGCCGCCGCGCGGACGGTCTCCACGGGGTCGAGAGGGCGGTCGTCGTCTGGCTCGCGGGGCGCGTGCGTTCCGACGGGATCGCCCCCCGAACCGCCGCCTCCCGGGTGCCGGCCGCCGGCCCCCCGCGCCGAGCGTTCGATGTCACGCAGGGCCGTGTCACCGAGCCGTCGCAGTTCACGAGGGGTCAGACCGTGACCGCTCCTGTCCGACGGGGCCAGGAGACCGCCGCTTCGCGACCCTCCCACGGGACGGCCCTCGATCCCGTCGCCGTCTCCGTCGCCCTCCCGTCCCCGCGCGTGCTCCAGCGCGGTGACCCCGACCCGCTCCTCCCGGGGCGGCGGGTCGGGGTCGGCCAGCGGGTCCGGGCCGCCGGTGTACGCGCGGTACTGGAACCTCACGCCTTCTCCTCCCGCCGCGTGCCTCGTGTCCCCGTGTCAGAAGCGGTAGACGCCCCCGTCGGGGAGCGTGTCCTTGGCCAGGCGCCGCTCCAGGTACAGCCCCTCCAACGCGAACTCGACCACCGCCGCCGCCAGCCCGGGGGTGGGCGGTCCGTCCTCGGCCTCCGGAGCCGCCCGCTCGATCATCGCGGCCAGGCCCGGGACCGTGCCGACCCGGCGGAGCAGGTCGGCGGCTCCGACCAGGTCTCCGGTCTCGACGGCGCCGCCCCCGGCGAACCGGTCGCTGAGCGGGTTCAGGTCGCTCTCCCCGAGCCGGGCGCGGAAGGTCTCGGCGACCGCGCGACGCAGCAGCAGGTGGAGGATCTCGGCCTCGCGGCCCTCGGCCTCCATCTCGAACTCGACCTTGCCCAGCAGGGGCTCCACGACCGACGGAAGGTCGCAGACCCGGGCCACGGGGACCTCCTCACCGGTCAGCGCGGCGCGGCGCAGGGCCGACGCGGCGACGGTCTCGGCGGCCGCGACGGAGAAGCGCACCGACACCCCGGACCGGCCGTCGACCTTCTTCGAGTCGCGGACCAGACGGGTGAACCGGGCGACGGACTCCAGCAGGTGCGCGGGGACGGTCGTGCCCTCGGGGATCGCCGCCTCCTGGCGCACGAGCGCGAGTTCGTCGTCGAGGCCGAGCGGGTAGTGGGTGCGCACCTGGGCGCCGAACCGGTCCTTGAGCGGGGTCACGATGCGCCCCCGGTGCGTGTAGTCCTCGGGATTGGCGCTGGCGACCAGCAGCAGGTCCAGCGGCAGCC
>NZ_ANBC01000229.1 GCF_000341125.1 Nocardiopsis lucentensis DSM 44048
AGGTCGCGCTCCTCCAGGACGTTGAACAGCGCCACCTGGGCGCGCGCGGGCAGGTCGGGCAGTTCGTTGACGCAGAACACGCCCCGGTTGGCGCGGGGGACGAGGCCGTAGTGGATGGTCTCGGGGTCGCCCAGCGACCGGCCCTCGGCCAGTCGTGCCGGGTCCACGTCGCCGATCAGCTCACCGACCCCGGTGTCGGGGGTGGCGAGCTTCTCGCCGTACCGCTCGGCGCGGTGCCGCCAGACCACGGGGAGGGAGCCGTCCCCGCGGGCCGCCCGCGCGCGGCATCCCGGGCAGACGGGGGTGAACGGGTGGTCGTTGACCGGGCACCCGGCCACGGCCGGAGACCACTCGTCCAGCAGCCCGGCCAGGGTGCGGATCAGCCGTGTCTTTCCCTGGCCGCGCTCGCCCAGGAGGACGATGTCGTGTCCCGCGATCAGGGCTCGCTCGACCTGGGGGAGCACCGTGCCGTCGAAGCCGTGCAGGCCCGGGAAGCGGGGGCGGCCCTCGCCCATCCGGCGCAGGAGGTTGTCCCGGACCTCGGCGGCCACCGAACGGTGGACGTGCCCGGACTCGCGCAGTGCGGCCAGGGTGCTCGGGAGGTCCTTCGGCGGCGTGGGAGGCGTGATGGGACTCACCCGAGGGAGTCTAGGACCGTTCCGTCGGCGACGCGAGCCCGGGCAGGGGTGCCGCACCGGAGGTCCGAGGCGAGCACGGCTCGGGCGCGAATCACCCCAGAGCGGGGCGGGGAGTGGAAGAATGGGAGGAGAAGGTTCGGTCCGAGGTCCGGCAGGGGCCGGTGAAGGCGGGGTGGCGGCTGGTGACGCGGTTCGGCGATGCTCTGACGACGGGGGCCGACCTCGTGAACGCGGCCGAACGGGCCGTGCGGGCCGCCTTGGAGCAGGTGGAGGGGCCGGTCGACCTACTGTGCTTCTTCGTCAGCGGCGCCGATCCGGACGAGGTCACCCTTGCCGGGAGACGCGTGATGGAACTCGCGCCGGGCGCCGTCGCCGTGGGGTGCAGCTCCACCGGTGTGATCGGCGGCGGCCGGGGGGTGGAGGACCAGGGGGCGGTCAGCGTCTGGTGCGCGCGGCTTCCCGGGGTGGAGCTCACACCGTTCCGCTTGGACACCATCCTGGAGGACGACCACCTCGCCGTGGTCGGGATGCGTGAGCCCGGCCCCCGCGACCGGGCGGCGATCCTGCTCACCAACCCCTACGAGTTCCCCACCCAGGCCTTCGTCCGGGAGTCCACTCCGGCGCTCGGCGGGCTGCCGCTGGTCGGCGGGGTGGCNGGACTCCGTGCGGTTGTTCTACGAAGGCGAGGCCGTGGACAGCGGCGCCGTCGGTGTGCTGGTCGGCGGTGAGGGCGTGCTCGGGACGGTGGTCAGCCAGGGCTGCCGCCCGATCGGCCCGAACATGACCGTCACCAAGGCCGAGGGCAACCTCCTGATGGAACTCGCGGGCACCAACGCCTACGAGAAGCTGGAGGAGCTGGTGGACTCGCTCAGCGACGAGGACCGTGCGCTGGCCGTCCAGGGGCTGCACGTGGGCATCGCCATGGACGAGTACGCCGAGCACCACGAACAAGGCGACTTCCTGATCCGTGCGCTCAGCGGCGTCGACCCGGAGATGGGCGCGCTGGCCGTCGGGGACATGGTCGAGGTGGGCCAGACCGTGCGCTTCCAGGTGCGCGACGCGGGCACCGCCGATGAGGACCTGGCCCGCAGACTGGCCGACTTCGGTGCCGAGCACGAGGTCGGCGCGGGGCTGCTCTTCTCCTGCAACGGGCGGGGCGAGGCCCTGTTCCCGCAGGCCGACCACGACGTGCTGGCCGTCCGCCGCATCCTGGGCGTGGAGGCCGTGGCGGGTTTCTTCGCGGCCGGGGAGATCGGCCCGGTCAGCGGTGTCAATCACGTCCACGGCTTCACCGCCTGCCTCCTGGCCTTCGCTGACTGAGGGTTGCCTGGTAAGCCGGACTTTTACCGTCGTATCACCAACACCCGACACAAGCTCCTTGAGTGCGCGCGCACCAGGGCGCTTACTGAGAGTGACCACATGCTTCTTCTCGGGTGAGGGAACACGCGATGTCCGACCGACACCGCCCGGCCACCGTGCGGACTCTGGCCGCCCTGAGCGCTCTGGCCCTGCTGATGCCCGCGACCCCGGCCCACGCGCGCGCCGGGTGGATCCCCCAGGACCTCGCCTCCGCGGACCGGGTCGGCCTGCTGCTCGACGGCGGCGCTCTGCGCGTCGGCGCGGCCGGGAAGGAGAACCGCGTCGGGGCGCGCAGGGAGCACCCGGAGACCGACACCGGTATGGCGGTCTTCCCCGAACAGGGCCTGGGCGCGCGCACCGACACGGTGGACGTGCGTGTCCGGGCCGAGGGGGACGGTCGGGACGTGCTGACCGAGGCGCGTGGCGTGCGCGCCGACGGCATGTGGACCGAGTGGCACCCCGCACGGGGTGACGGCGCGATCACCCTGCCCGAGCACGTCTCCCGCGTACAGGTCCGGGTGGAACTCGACGGCGACGACACCGCCCTGACCGGGCTGGGTCTGCGCGTGGCCGACCCGGAGGACGGAGGACCGGGATCGGACGGGCCGGGCACCGGGCAGGACACGCCCCGGGACCGGCCGGAGGGGCCCGGGGGCGAGGGGGAACAGGAAGGGCACGAGGGAGCGGACACGCGGGCCGAACCGTTCTCGGCCCATCTCTTCGCCACCAGGATCGGCCTGGTCGGCGGACGTACCGCCAACGGACACACCATCCGCCCCGACGACCACTTCGTCGCGCTGCCGTCGCGTCGGGCGCTCGCGAACCGGGGCGGGGGAGAGTACACGGTGCGGGTGTGCACGACGGGGGCGCTGGGTCCGACCGTCCCCCGGGGCGTGCCCGACGACCACGTCGCGCGCTGCGCCTACCTTCCCGTGTGGGACGTGGGCCCGTGGAACATCACCGACGACCACTGGAACGAGTCCCGGCAGTCCTGGCCGGAGCTGCTCCACGGCCGCCCCCAGGCGCAGGCGGCCTACACCGACGGGCACAACGGCGGACTCGACGGGTTCGGCCGCCGCGTCCGCAACCCGGCCGGGATCGACCTGGCCGACGGCGCGTTTCGCGAGGGGCTCCGACTGCCCACCAACGGGTGGGTGCGGGTCGACTACCTGTGGACCGCCGAGTACCGCTCGAAGGCCAGGATCACCACGCAGAGCCGGCGCGCCCCGGTGATCGTTCGGGGCGGTCCCGGTACCGGCCACGCCCCGGTGGGGCTGGCCGCGCACACGGCGGTCGTGGACGTGGACTGCCAGGCCGTCGGTGACGAGATCCGCGGGCCGTTCGGGGCGGACGACGCCTGGTACCGGATCGGGGAGGACAACTACGTCCCGGCGGTGTTCGCCGAGGGAGGCGCCGACGCGCCCGCGTGCGAACCGCTGCCGTGACGGAGGCGACGGCGCGCGGACGCGGCCCGGACACCGGTGGCGGGCTCGGGCCGCAGCGGGTCGGACGGCCGCTCAGGTGCGGATGACGACCGTTCCCGCGGTGCGGTCGTGCAGGGCCTGGCGCTGGTCGCCGAGCGCGGCCATGGACTCGCCCAGGGAGAACAGGTGCCCCAGGAACGGCAGGGACTGGGGGAGGCCGAACAGCGCCGAGCGGCCCAGGGACTGGCCCTGGCTGAGCCTCCCGCCGTCGGCGGCGCTGACCACCTTGATCCCGACCAGCATCTTGCCCAGCGTGCGTCCCCACGCCGCCAGGTACAGCCAGTCGTAGAAGAACAGCAGCAGACCCCAGCCGAACACGAACACCAGGGCCCACACGTTGGCCTGGGCGTCGCTCGTGTCACTGCCGCCGGTCAGCACGGCCACCAGGAGGACGACGATCACGAAGAAGACGAACGCCGCGACGACCGCGAGGACGTAGTCGATCGCCCGAGCCGTCAGACGGCGGCCGAACCCGGCCAGTTCCGGGCCGTCGTGGCGACCGGGGACGGCGGAGCCGGAGTGTGCCCACGCGGCGGGGGCGGGGCGGTGGGGCGGGGCGGCGGGGCCCCAGCCGGCCCCCTGGGCGTACGGGGCGCCGTACGCGGGGTCCTGCGGATTCCAACGGGGGGTGGACATGCGGTTCCTCGGGCGTCGGTCGTTGGGAGAACGAGGCGGGGTCTGCCCCTCCACGGTATCGACGGGACCGCCGTGGCCGGTGTGACCCGTCACGATCCGCCCTCGGGTGGCCGGTGAGGGGCAGGCCGACGCCCCCCCACCGGCCTTTGGAGTGTCAGGCCCCGCTGTACGGCACGGCGTCGATGATCTCCACGCCCAGGCTTCGGCCGTTGGGCAGCTGGTAGCTCACGTTGTCGCCGACGCGCTTGCCGTTGATGGCCGCGCCGAGCGGCGACTTCGGGGAGTACACGTCTATGGGAGCTCCGCTCTCCTCCCGCGAGGCGAGGAGGAAGGTGACCTCCTCGTCGTCACCGTCGAACCGGATGGTGACCGTCATACCGGGGCCCACCACACCCTCGGTGCGGGGCGCCTCGCCGACCCGCGCGGTGCGCAGGATCTCGGTGAGCTGAAGGATGCGGGCCTCCATCTTGCCCTGCTCCTCCTTGGCGGCGTGGTAGCCGCCGTTCTCCTTCAGGTCGCCCTCTTCCCGGGCCGCCTCGATCTTCTCCGCGATCTCGACGCGCCCGCGCCCCGTCAGGTGGTCCAGCTCTCCCTTGAGCCGGTCGTACGCCTCCTGGGTGAGCCAGGTGACGTTGTCGTCGCGGGTCTGGGTCACGGGAACTCCTTGGTGTACTAGTAGCAATGGCCACCAGGCGGCCAGAGCTGAACTCACGAGAATATCACCGAGCGTCGACGCACACGGGCCTCGTGACTCCGCCCTGGTACCGGGCCAGGCAGGGGGAGGGTTCGGTGGATCAGTTCTGCGGGTCTTGTTCCCTGCACGAGGCCACTTCTACCGTGGAAGCCTGTCGAAGCGTGTCAACGCTCGTGGTCACCATCCGGTTCCCCGGCTCGACCGTGACGCTGTCCTGACCGACCTGGACCATCTGGTCGTCCAGCGCCGAGACGAGGCACCGGGCCCCGCCCTGACTGTTCACCTCGAAGGTGATCCTCGCCTCGTCGGCCGAACGGACCTCGAACGACACCACCTGGTGGTACACCCCACCGGCCAGCCCGTTGTAGTTCATGACGGAGTACCCCCACCCGACCGCCGTGATGACGGCGAAGATGGTTCCGAAGAGGAAGAAGAGCGGGCCGTTGCCATGGCGCTTGCGGAGCGCGGGTGCGGCGTCGGCACTGTTCACGGCGGCTTCTTCCGGGGTCGCGGGCATCGGGAATCTCCGAACGAGGGGACGGTGTTGTCTAAGATATCCCCGACCCGACAACCCCCCTACTCGGCCCACGCGTGAGTCGTCCATGCCGTGCATTCGGGGTGCCCGGACGGCCTACCCGTCGAGCCGTTCACCGAGTCAAGGAGAAGCCTTCGTTGTCCGAGCGCCTGCGCCTCATGGCGGTTCATGCCCACCCCGACGACGAGTCCAGCAAGGGCGCGGCCACCATGGCGCGTTACGTGGAGGAGGGAGTCGACGTGCTCGTCGTCACCATGACCGGTGGCGAACGCGGCGACATCCTCAACCCCGCGATGGAACGTCCCGAGATCCGAGAGAACATCGCCCAGGTTCGCCGTGAGGAGATGGAGCGAGCGAGGGAGATCCTCGGCGTCCGGCAGGAGTTCGCCGGTTTCGTCGACTCCGGCCTCCCGGAGGGCGACCCGCTGCCGCCGCTTCCGGAGGGCAGCTTCGCCACCCTCCCCGTCGAGGAGGCCGCCGAGCCCCTCGTCGCGTCCATCCGCCGGTTCCGTCCGCACGTCATCCTCACCTACGACGAGAACGGCGGGTACCCCCACCCGGACCACATCATGACCCACAAGGTGTCGATGCGCGCCTTCGACACCGCGGGTGACCCGGACGCCTACCCCGGCTCCGGAGACCCCTGGCAGCCCCTCAAGCTCTATTACTTCGTCTCCTTCCCGCCCGAGCGTTTCGACGCCCTGGCCAAGGTGCTCGCCGAGCGCGGACTGGAGAACCCGTTCGCCGAGTGGGTCGACCGCATCAAGGAGCAGGACCGCCCCCGCTGGGAGATCACCACCCAGGTGGGGGTGAGTGAGTACTTCGAGGTCGCCGACGAGGCGCTCAAGGCGCACGCCACCCAGGTGGACCCCAACGGGTTCTGGTTCGCGGTGCCGAACGAGGTCCGGGTCGAGGCCTGGCCGACGGAGGACTACCACCTGGTCCGGTCCCTGGTCGACACGGAGGTCCCGGAGACGGACCTCTTCGCGGGCGTCACGGACGCGGTGAGAGTATGAGTGGTATGAACACGCTTTTGACCTCCGCGGCTGTGCTGGCGGAAGAGGTCCAGATGGACCGGAACCTCGTGACCCCGGGCGTCCTCGGCTTCCTCATGGTGTTCGCGGTCGGCGTCGGACTCTACTTCCTCATGCGCAACATGACCGGGAAGCTTCGGACCCTGTCCGCCGACGCCGACGAGGCCGACGGGAGCGGCACGTCCGTGGCCGGCGCCTCCGGCGAGGGCGCGGAGGCCGCGAGGGACTGACGGTCGGCCCCGCCGAGACCCAGCGGGGCCCGCCCGTCACCCTCAACCGACGCCTTCGGCGCGGTACCTCCCCCTCGCGGGCGACCCTCGGGTGGCAGAGTGGGGGTATGTCCAACCGCCTGAGCGACGCGACCAGCCCGTACCTCCTGCAACACGCCGACAACCCCGTGGAGTGGTACCCCTGGGGTGAGGAGGCGTTCGCCGAGGCGCGCCGTCGTGACGTGCCCGTGCTCGTCTCCGTCGGTTACGCCGCCTGCCACTGGTGCCACGTGATGGCCCACGAGTCCTTCGAGGACCCGGCGACCGCCGAACGGATGAACGCTCTGTTCGTCAATATCAAGGTGGACCGTGAGGAGCGCCCCGACGTCGACGCGGTCTACATGGAGGCGACCCAGGCCATGACGGGCCAGGGCGGGTGGCCGATGACCGTGTTCGCCACCCCCGACGGCGCGCCGTTCTACTGTGGGACCTACTTCCCGCGCGACCACTTCCAGCGGCTCCTGGAGGGTGTGGCCACCGCCTGGCGCGACAAGCGCGACGAACTCCTCCACCAGGGCGAACGTGTGGTGACCGCGCTCAGCGGGCCGCGCACGCTGGCCGCCGCGCCCCCGCCCGCCCGGGAGACCCTGGACCTGGCGGTGCAGGCGCTCATCCGCGACTACGACCACGCCAACGGTGGTTTCGGCGCGGCGCCCAAGTTCCCGCCGTCGATGCTGCTGTCGTTCCTCACCGCGCAGCACGAGCGCACCCTGCCGTTCCAGTCCGCCCAGGAACCCACCCCCGCCGGGCTCATGGCGGGGGGCACGGCCGTGGCGATGGCGCGCGGAGGCATCTACGACCAGCTCGGCGGCGGCTTCGCCCGGTACTCGGTCGACCGGGAGTGGGTGGTGCCCCACTTCGAGAAGATGCTCTACGACAACGCCCTCCTGCTGCGCGCCTACACGAGGATGAGCCGCCGACCGCCCGGCTCCGGCCCCGCGGAGAGCGGCGACCACGCCCTCCTGCGCCGGGTCGCCGAGGAGACCGCCGACTGGATGCTCCGCGACCTGCGCACCCCCGAGGGCGGCTTCGCCTCGTCGCTGGACGCCGACAGCGAGGGGGAGGAGGGCACCTATTACGTGTGGACGCCCGCCCAACTGCGCGAGGTCCTCGATCAGGAGGACGCCGAGTTCGCCGCGCGCGTGTTCGGGGTCACCGAGGAGGGCACCTTCGAACGCGGGACCTCGGTCCTTCAGCTCCCCCGGCCCCCGGCCGACGTCTGGCGCCACGAACGCGTCCGCGCGGCCCTGCTGCGTGCGCGGGAGGACCGTGTGGCCCCCGGCCGGGACGACAAGGTGGTGGCCGCGTGGAACGGCCTGGCCGTCGCCGCCCTGGCCGAGGCGGGGACCCTGCTGGAGCGCCCCGACCTCGTGGAGGCCGCCCGGACCGCGGCCGACCTGGTCCTGGACGTCCACGTCCGCGATGGCCGTCTGATGCGCACCTCGCGCGACGGACGGGTCGGGACCAGCGCGGGCGTGCTGGAGGACTACGCGGACATGGCCGAGGGCCTGCTGGCCCTGCACGGTGTGACGGGCGAGGCCCGCTACGTGCACGAGGCCGGGCGTCTGCTGGACACCGTCCTGGACCGCTTCGGTGACGGGGAGGGCGGGTTCTTCGACACCGCCGACGACGCCGAGCGCCTGTTCAGCCGTCCCCAGGACCCCACCGACAACGCCGCTCCCTCGGGGTGGTCGGCCGCCGCCTCGGCGTTGCTGACGTATGCGGCGCTCACCGGTTCGGAACGGCACCGGACCGCCGCCGAGGGCGCGCTGTCCCCGGTGACCCTCCTGGCGGAGAAGGCGGCCCGGTTCGCGGGCTGGGGTCTGACCACGGGCGAGGCCGTCCTGAGTGGCCCCCGGGCGGTCGCGGTCGTCGGCGATCCCGGTGACCCCGCGGCCGACGAGTTGGCGCGCACGGCGCTGCGCTGGGCTCCCCTGGGAACGGTGTTCTCGCGCGGAGACGGCCGGGACGACGGGGGAGTGCCGCTGCTTCGGGGGCGTGCGCCGATCGGCGGCCGGGCCACCGCGTACGTGTGCGAGGGCTTCACGTGCAAACTGCCCGTCACCTCACCGGAGGAGCTGAGGCGGCAGCTGGAGGGCTAGGGCCTTTCCTCGGAACGGTCCACCCGAGGGGGTGTCGTTCGGGCGTCGGCAGGGTTCCAAGAGGCCAGGGCCGCGCCGTAGGCGTCCGTTGAGGGCGGTGGAGGGCGACGAAGGGGGAGAAGCATCCCTGCTCCTGCGGGCGCTCGAACACGGGCCGAAGCGAGACGGAGGCCCCAAGGAACACCGTCTAGCGGAGGGTGACCGCGCCGATGATCTTGTCCACGAGGTCGGGCCGGTAGTCGGGCTGCCGGATCTCCAGGTAGACGGTCTTGGGCACGCCGGACTCGTGGACGGCCGCGATGGTGAAGGACCCGTTGTCGTTGCAGTCCGGCCAGTCCCACGCGCTGCCCTCCCACATGCCGTCGTCGATGAGGCGTTCGGTGGGGGCGCCCGGGCACGGCTCGGTGTCGGTGATCGAGCTCAGGGGCTGGACCCCCGGCATGACCGTCGCGTAGACCCCGTAGGACGGCTGGTCGGCGGAGCGCCAGTTCTCGGCGTCGGTCGCGAAGAGCAGACCGGGCTCCGCGCCCGCGTTCACCGTCACGGGCCGGGCCTCCAGGTCGGTGTCGAACTCGTCGATCCAGACCAGGGGGACGCGCATCTCCAGCGAGTGGTCGTTGGACCTGACGAGCTTCAGGTCCATCCCGGGGTGGCCGACGGAGGCGGTGACGCCCATGGTCATCACGGCGAGTGCGACCACCAGGCCGCCCACCTTGTGCCAGGGCATCCGGTAGCGGCGCCACCACGGGTCGGCGGTGGGCAGATCGGGGGCCATACGGATCGCCCGGACCCGGTCGGTGAAGGTTTTGGCGTCCCCTGGACGGCTTTCCCGGTCCACCGAAAGTGCCGACAGAATGAGTTCGTCGAGCGCTGGGGGCAGTCCTGGCCGGATCCGGCCAGGTGCGATCCGTACCGGAGGTCGCGACGGCGGCCGACCGGTGATGAGTTCGTAGGCGACCGCGCCCAGCGAGTACACGTCCGAGCGAACGTCCAGGTCACCGCCGGGGATGCTCTGCTCGGGCGACATGTACCCGGGGGTCCCCGCCGCCGCGGTGAACCCCGACGCCTCGTCGATCGACTTCGCGAACCCCAGGTCCGCCACCAGCACCCTCTGTCCCACCGGTGACGACTGGAGCAGCACGTTGGACGGCTTGATGTCACGGTGGATCGTGCCGTGGTTGTGCAGCACGGTGATGCCCTGGCCGATCTCGGTCAGCAGTCGCAGCGCCTCGTCGAGGGGCAGCTGACCTCGGCGAACGAGGTCGGCCACGCTCCCTTGGTCGGCGTAGGTCATGACCATGTAGGGGCGTCCGTCGGGCAGCACGTCGACGTCGTGCACCGCGATCAGCCAGGTGGAGTCGGTCTGGCGCAGGATGCGCGCCTCCTCCAGGAACCGGTGCTGGATATCCATCTGGTGTGCCCAGTTCTCGGCGAGTACCTTGATGGCCACCGGATAGTTGAGTAGATCGTCCTGTGCCAACCAGACGGTCGCGAAGGAGCCGGAACCCAGGCGCCGGATGACGCGGTAACGTCCGAAGGCCTCCGGTTGGCTCATGTCCGCCTCGGTGTTTCGGGGGTGGATACGCGGTCGTTGCCCACTAATACACCATCCAGACCCCCGTGCCGCCTTCCACGGATATGATCCCCACTCCGGATACCTCCGAGCGCTGCGGGACGTGGAAAACCACTGGACTCCGACGGGGGACGTGTGCACCGAGGGGTGCGATTCAGGGAGAGACCGACTATGGCCAGTAGTGACCGCCCAGACCACGAAGAGAAGCCCGCGCCCCGGCGCCGGGTGGCGAGCAACGTCGACGAGGAGCTGGAGGACCTCGCGCGACGGGCCAAGGGCGGTGACGCCGTGGCCCTGGACGAACTCCTCCGCCGTATCCAGCCCGAGGTGCTGCGCCGCTGCTCCCGCTTCCTGCCCTACCGCCAGGACGCCGAGGAGGCGTGCCAGGACGCGCTGCTGCGGGTGGCCCGCAAGATCGACAGCTTCAAGGGCGACTCCCTCTTCACCACCTGGCTGTACACGGTGGTGTCCAACTCCGCCCGCCAGACCTACCGCTCCATGAAGCGCCGTTCGGCCGAGTTCCCCACCGAGGCCGAGCGCATGCCCCACCAGAGCGACCCCCGCACCACCAGCGTCATCGCCGGCTCCCGCATCGACCTGCTGGAGGCCCTCGACCAGCTGGAGAAGGACCGCCCGAACCTCGTGGCCCCCTTGGTCCTGCGCGACCTGTGCCAGATGGACTACAACGAGATCGCCTCCGAGCTCAACCTGGCGTTGGGCACGGTCAAGTCGCGTATCCACCAGGGACGCAAGCACGTGCGCAAGTCCCTGGCTGTGACGTAGCTTCCGTCGGCGAACTACTCTGGGGACATATCCCTTCCCGGTCGCCGCTCCGGTGCGCGCCGTTCCTGCTCCAGCTCTGAGAGGTATCGCCCATGGGGCTTCGTGACCCCCTGTACTGGTTGTACGAGCGACGTCTCGAACGTCACCTGACCAGCCAGGAGATGCCGCGCCACGTCGGTGTGGTGCTGGACGGGAACCGGCGCTGGGCCCGGAGCAGCGGCAAGCAGGCCCTGGAGGACGGGCACCGGGCTGGTGCGGACAAGATCTTCGAGCTGCTGCGCTGGTGCGACGAGCTGGGCGTACAGGTGGTCACCATCTGGATGCTGTCCACCGACAACCTGACCCGCGACGACTCCGAGCTCCAGCCGCTCCTGCGCATCATCGAGGCCACCGTCGGCCGGCTGCGCGCCGAAGGGTGGAACACGCGGCCCGTCGGCGCCCTCGACGTCCTGCCCGACACCACCGCCCGGGCCCTGAAAGAGGCAGAATCGGCCACATCGGGCAATCCAGGCCTGGTTGTCAACGTCGCCGTCGGGTATGGGGGTAGACGTGAGATCGCCGACGCGGTTCGGTCCCTCCTCCAGGAGGAGGCGACCAAGGGCACCGGTATCCAGGAGCTGGCCGAGCGCCTGGACATCGAAGACATCGCACGGCATCTCTACACGCGCGGTCAGCCAGACCCCGACCTGCTCATCCGCACGTCGGGGGAACAGCGCCTGTCCGGTTTCATGCTGTGGCAGAGCGTGCACTCGGAGTTCTACTTCTGCGAGGTCCACTGGCCTGCTTTCCGCAGGGTCGACTTCCTTCGTGCACTGCGCTCGTACGGCGCGCGCAACCGTCGCTTCGGCTCCTGACCCCCATCCCCTCCGCCCGTCGCGGCGGACCCCCTTAACGCGGTGTTCACCGCCTGTCGGGCCGGGGCTCTGGAAAACGGGCCGGTGGGCACGTAGCGTCGGATCAGACGGGTGGTGTTCGTCCACCCGTTCGGGAGGCCCCGGCTCATTGATCTCCTCCGTCACAGCGGAACGTCAACGAGGAGGGCCGGACCCGGCCCTCAGGGGCCAGGTCCCGGTCCTCCATGATCCCGTGACAGTAGGGCGCCCTCGCGGTGCCCAAGGGGAGAACGAGTGGCTAGTTCCTCGACCGATCGCCGTGACACCCAGTCCCCCACCACCCCCCACCCGGAGGTGACGGAGGGCACGCGCGTGTACGTGCTCGACACCAGCGTCCTGCTCGCCGACCCGATGGCGGTCACCCGCTTCGCCGAGCACGAGGTCGTCATCCCCGTGGTGGTGATCACCGAGCTGGAGAGCAAGCGACACCACCCGGAACTCGGGTACTTCGCGCGTCAGGCGCTGCGCCTCCTGGACGACCTGCGGGTCGCCAACGGTCGGCTGGACGTCCCCGTGCCGGTGAACGAGCTGGGCGGGACGCTCCGTGTCGAGCTCAACCACAGTGATCCGGAGGTCCTTCCGGCGGGCTTTCGGCTCGGCGACAACGACACCCGGATCCTGACCGTGGCGCGCAACCTCCAGCTCTCGCCGTACGTCCACGAGGACGGGACGGGTGAGGCGGCCGAGGGCGCCGAGGGCGACGTCGTGCTGGTGAGCAAGGATCTGCCGATGCGGATCAAGGCCTCCTCGATCGGCCTGGCGGCCGATGAGTACCGGGCCGAGCTCGCCATCGAACACGGGTGGACGGGGATGGCCGAGCTGGACGTGCCCGCCCACCGGATCGGGGAGCTGTTCGACGGCGGCGGCAGTGAGATCGAGGAGGCCCGAGACCTCCCGTGCCACACGGGTCTGGTGCTCGTGTCCGAGCGGGGCAAGGCCCTGGGCCGCGTGCGCCCCGACAAGTCGGTGCGGCTGGTGCGCGGCGACCGCGACGTGTTCGGTCTGCACGGCCGCAGCGCGGAGCAGCGGATCGCCCTGGACCTGCTCACGGACCCGGAGGTCGGCATCGTCTCGCTGGGCGGGCGCGCGGGCACGGGCAAGTCGGCCCTGGCGCTGTGCGCGGGGCTGGAGTCGGTCCTGGAGCGCCGCCAGCACCGCAAGGTGATGGTGTTCCGCCCGCTCTACGCGGTCGGCGGCCAGGAACTGGGCTACCTGCCCGGGAGCGAGAACGACAAGATGAACCCGTGGGGGCAGGCGGTGCACGACACCCTGTCCGCGGTGACCAGCGAGGACGTCATCGAGGAGGTCGTGGACCGGGGGATGCTGGAGGTGCTCCCGCTCACGCACATCCGGGGCCGGTCACTGCACGACGCGTTCGTGATCGTGGACGAGGCCCAGTCCCTGGAACGCGGCGTTCTGCTCACCGTGCTCTCCCGACTGGGTGAGAACTCGCGGGTGGTGCTCACCCACGACATCGCCCAGCGCGACAACCTGCGGGTGGGCCGCCACGACGGTGTGGTCGCGGTGATCGAGAAGCTCAAGGGGCACCCCCTGTTCGCGCACGTCACCCTGAACCGGTCCGAGCGGTCCCCGATCGCCGCCCTGGTCACGGAGATGCTGGAGAACTGACGCGGGCCGCGCGCGGCCCGGAGGAGGCCGCGCGCGGCCTCCTCCCCGGGCGGCCGGATACGCGGCCGCCCGGTATCCATCGCCGATGAAGAATCCCTGCCTGGAGGACGCTCGAACCCGGGCCGAAGCGGAGCGGAGGCCCAAAACGAACGCCGTTCGGGTGTCGGCGGGGTTCTGCAAGACGAGTTGAGCCGCGAGCGAGGAACGAGCGTCAGGCGAGGACGAGGATGAAGAATCCCTGCCTTGAGGGCGCTCGAACCCGGGCCGAAGCGGAGCGGAGGCCCAAAACGAACACAGCTCAGCGCATTCCGGACACCAGTGCCCCCAGGCGGCGCAGCCGGGCCAGGTTGGCCTCGTAGCGCGCACCCACCACGAGCAGGACCGCGCCGACGACGGCGAACGGCACCCAGTTGGGCAGCAGGACGGTGAGGTCCCACAGCGGCGGACCGAAGGCCCGCAGCGAGGACAGCAGCAGGGCCGCCGACCCCAGGGCCAACGCGGCCCGGAGCCGCGCCCGGAGCCCCCACACCGCGACGGCCAGGCCCACCGCGAGCACTGCGGGAACCCGCCAGAGCATGCCGGAGTCGGCGAGCAGCATCACCACGGACGGCAGGAGCAGCAGGGCCAGTCCGCCCCCGTACGCCGCCCAGCTGGAGGGCGGAGGGACAGCCCGGCGGCTCCACTCCCATCCCACGACCAGCGCGGCGACCGCCGGGACGATCGTGTACGCCTCAGGGGCGGTCACACGCCAGGCCCCCAGCACGGTCCACAGCGCGGCGAGCATGAGCGCCCCGCCGACCACGGCCAACCACCGGCGGCGCGGGCGGACGGCGCTGGCCAGCGCGATGACGCCCACGACAGCCAGGGCGAGGCCGATCACCTCTCCGCGTACTCCGGCGGCGCTCGTCACGATCACCGCGAGCACGGCCCACAGCGCGGCGGGGACCTCCGCCGCCTCCAACAGGGGGCTCCGCAACCGGGGAGCGACCGCCGCCACCGCCGCCGCCAGCGCGATGGGCGCGAGCGCGGCGTACTCCACGGGTGCGCCCAGCGCCAGCGGCAGTGCCAGCGCGAACGCCCCGGTCGCGGTCGTGGCCGCCGAGGTGGCGGCCACCGCCACGACCGTGGTTCTGGCCAGCGCGGCGGCGATCGCCCACACCACCGCGACGGCCATGAGGGCGGCGGTGAGGGCGTACCGCTCGGGCAGGGACCAGGCCAGCCCCAGCAGCAGGGTGAACAGTCCCGAGGCGCCGGGCACCCAGGCGACCCGACGATCCCTCGACAGCGCCGAACCCGCGGTCAGGGCGGCCCCCACCGCGAGGGTCCAGACGAGTGCCACGGCGAACGGCGCGCCGAGCACCACCGGGACGGGGGCGAGGGCGGACGGTGTCACGAGTGCGACGGCGTGCGTCGTCCACCTCCGCGCGAGGAGGAGGACCGCACCCACGGCGAGCGCGCCGGAGAGGACGAGTCCGAACGCCACGGCCAGGGCCGTGCCCGTGTCCGGTTGGGCCGGGAGGCCGAGGACCTCGTACGCGGGCCGGAGCAGGGCCTCCGGGGAGACGGAGGTGAGGAAGGGGACCCGCGCGAACCCGGCCAGCACCGGCGCGCCGTGCGGCCCCGCGAGCAGGGGCACGACCGTGAGCGCGGCCAGTCCGATCAGGCTGAACGTCGCGGGCGTCGGTTGAGGGCGTGCCGCTCTCGCGTGGAGCGACCCCTGGGCGGTGGCGGGTGGTGGGCGGTGGCCGACCACCATCATCGCCGCCCCGACCAGGAGCGCGGCCGCGGCGAGCAGCCACCGGGGGGCGGGTCCGGCCCCGACGGCCACCACCGCGGTCAGGCAGACCGCGCCGACCACGGCGGCCAGCGCTCCCAGTGACAGCGCCGTCCACAGAACCCTGGGCGCGCGGTCGCGCCGGTTCGGGGAGGAGGCTCGGGGCAGCGTCAGGGCGTTGGCCAGGGCGGCGGCGGCCACCATCACGACCACGAACAGGGTCGCGTGCCGCTCCGGAAGCGCCCACAGCAACCCGAGCAGGAGGGTGAGGGTGCCGGTGATCCCGGGTACCCAGCCGGAGCCGCCCGCGATCCGGGACGTGCCCAAGGTGAGCACGGCTCCGAGCAGCGCCGTCCACGCGACGGCCACGGCGTAGGGCAGTCCGAGGATCACCGGCGGCGGCACGAGCGCGGTGGGCGCGGCGAGCGCGAGGGCCGCGGCGGTCCATCGGCGGTCGACGAGACGGGCGACCCCGACGACCAGCGCGCCCGTCGCGATGACGCCGAGGGCGGTCCCGGCGGCCGCGGCGGCGCTCTCCTGGGCCGGGAGCCCCAGCACCGTGTGCGCCGGTTCGAGCAGCGCCGACACGGGCGCCGACCACGGCGGGCGGGGGCGGGAGGGGTCGGGGAGGACGGGGGAGTTCTCGGGGCCGGTCAGCAGCGGGGCGACCGGCAGCAGGAGCAGTCCGGTGACGGTGACCAGCGACGGGAGAACGGAGTCGTCCCGCCCGGGCCCGGCGAAGGGGTTCGGCAGCCGTCCGAACAGCAGGGCGGTCGCCGCGGAGGTGAGCACGAGGGCGGCGAGCAGCCAGCCCAGCGGTTCGGTCATCGTCCCCGTCGCGCGCGACCAGGCCAGCAGCGCGCCGCCCACGAACAGCGCGAGTACCCACAGCGCGGCGCCGGCCACGTACAGCGGGCGGGCGGGCCCGTCCGGCCGGCCGACACCCGTCCGGGCCCGGAGCAGGACGACGACGAACGCGGTCGTCGCCACCAGCAGGACCGCCGCCACGGTGCCGTGGACCGTCGGCAGCGACCAGCACACACCCGTGATCACGGTGAGGGTGCCCGTGGTCGCGGGGACCCAGCCCAGGTGGCCCGAGCGCGGCAGCGACGCGCTGAGAACGAGCGCCGCGCCGCCCAGGACCGCCCAGACGGCCGCGGCGACGGAGGGGAGCCCCAGAAGCGGCGGGACCGCCAGCAG